>JAYVIS010000271.1:0-7875 GCA_043769975.1 Bacteroidota bacterium | reverse complement strand
CAATTAAAAAATGATTGCAGCGAAGGGCAACGTTTTATGGACTCCATAAATTCGACATCAAGTAATCGTTCGGGGCGAAAAATAACAGGAACGTTAGTGTGCGCACCAACTTCATTATTAGAACAAACCAATTTAAAAAGTTTTAATGTTTATCCAAACCCTGCTCAAAACGTCATAAACATTAGTTATAGATCAACCGCTGGAGTTCCAGTTCAATTTGAAATTTATGACATGATGGGGAAATTAGTTTATAAACAAACGGAAGACATTTCTTTACAATCAAATCAGTTAACTAAAGAGCTTAATATTTCTAAACTTGAATTAGGAACTTATATCTTGTATATCAATCAAAAAGAATTTAAAGGAGCTTATAAAATCATCAAACAATAACTGTTTGTTTTTGTTAACATAGATAGAAAGCCTTGCATATTGTGAGGCTTTTTTTATACTTTTATACTATGATTTCAGAACCGCAATTAAGTGCATTAATAAATGCTTCATCTCAGTCTTCAGAACTAAAAACGATTGCTCATAAAGTTTTAGCAAACGAACGAATTTCTTTTGAAGACGGCGTTTATTTATTTAAACATGCTAACCTATCCTACCTTGCAACTTTAGCAAATTATGTTCGTGAAAAGAAAAATGGAAATTACGCTTACTTCAATCGTAACTTTCATGTAGAGCCCACCAATATTTGCGTTTATACCTGTTCATTTTGTGCCTATTCGCGCCTTATTAAACAACGTGAAGAAGGTTGGGAATTGTCTATCGAGCAAATGATGGACATTATAAAAAAATATGATGAACAAGAAGTAACCGAAGTTCACATTACAGGAGGTGTTATTCCAAAACAAGATTTAAATTTTTACACGACCTTATTTAAAACAATTAAAGCGCACCGTCCAAACCTACACGTTAAAGCATTAACACCTGTTGAATGTCATTACATTTTCAAAAAAGCAAAAGTGACTTATGAAGAAGGGATGAAAATACTTAAAGAATCGGGTTTAGATTCAATGCCTGGTGGTGGAGCCGAAATTTTTGATAAAGAAATCAGAGATAAAATTGCTGGTGGTAAATGTAGTGCCGAAGAATGGATTAGCATACACGAAATATGGCATAATTTAGGAATGCAATCAAATGCCACCATGTTATATGGGCACATTGAAAGCTTTGAAAACAGAGTAGATCATTTAGAACGCCTGCGCCAATTACAAGATAAAACAAAAGGCTTTAATGCATTTATTCCTTTAAAATTTAGAAACGGAAATAATGATATGTCTGATGTCCCAGAAGTAAGCATCATTGAAGACTTAAGAAATTACGCCATTAGTCGAATTTATTTAGATAATTTTGATCATATCAAAGCCTATTGGGCAATGATTGGAAGAAGCACAGCCCAATTATCCTTAAATTTTGGAGTTGATGATATTGATGGAACCATTGATGATACCACAAAAATTTACAGCATGGCTGGTGCCGAAGAGCAAACACCAAAATTAACAACACAACAATTAGTTGATTTAATTACTCAAGTAAAACGGACACCTGTTGAACGTAATACTTTATATCATATTGTAAAAGATTATTCTGTAAACTAAAAACGAGTGGGATATTTTATTCTGATACTTTTTTTACTCTGTATAACTGTTCCACTTTTCAGTTATATTATTTTTCCTTGGTATGTTAAAGTTTCAGTCTCAAGTATAAAAAAAATAAAAAACGATTACCAAAGCATCCCTGAATGGCCTTTAGTTACAATCGTTTTCTCAGTATTTAATGAAGAAAAAGTTATAAAAAGAAAACTTGAATCTATCGTGAATTCAGATTACCCTAAAGAAAAAATTCAAATTTTAATTGGATCTGATAATTCAACCGATCAAACGCATCAAATTATTGAAGAATTTAGTTCTCAACATAAAAACATTACTTTAATTAAAAAGGAAACAAGAAACGGTAAATTAAAAATTATAAATGAACTTTTTGATTTAACCGAAACAGACCATTTAATATTTACAGATGCCAATGTGTTTTTTGAACCAATTACGTTAAAAGCCCTGGTTTATAACTTAATAGCGAAAGATGCTAATTTAGTTTGTGGAAATATTTTAAAATTTTCTCCAAAAAATTCGGGCATTTCAGGGCAAGAAATATTTTATATCAATTTTGAAAACCAATTAAAATATAATGAAAGTTTAAAATATGGTTTTTGCGTTGGTGTGGAAGGTGGTTGTTATGGAATTTTAAAAAACAGTTTTGTTAAAGTACCTGATGGTTTTTTGATGGATGATTTCTTTATCACACTTGATGTCATTTCAAAAAAAGGGAAAGTCCTGTTTGAACCAGAGGCAATTTGTTATGAGGATGTGAATGATGATCCCATGATTGAATTTAAACGAAAAATAAGAATATCCTTAGGGAATTTCAGAAACTTAAAATTTTACAAACACCTTTTATTTCCAATTCACAAAGGATTTGGATTTGCATTCTTCTCACATAAGGTTTTACGATGGTTTACACCATTCGCATTAGTATTTTCATTTTTCTTATCATTTATTTTGAGTTATTATTTCCCTTTATTTATTTTAATTAGTTTGGGATATAGCTTATTAATAATACTACCATCTTTAACCATATACCTCGAAAAAATAAACTTAAAAATTCCATTTGTAAATAATTTAGGTCATTTTATTTTAATGAACTTCGCCTTACTTATTGGTTATTTTAAATTTATTTCGGCTTCAAATGAAAGTGCTTGGGAACCACCAAAAAGGAACGTTTAATTTTGTATCTTTAACATACCATTGATTTTTAAATCTAAATATTTAAGCATAAGTTATAAAGTTAGCTTCTTCATTTTGCTAATTATAACTATGTCATGCTCAAAAGATCCTCAAATTTTTCTACAAGGTGATTATCCACCAGAAGTAGCAAAAATTATAGTAAATAAATGCGCCACCTCCGGATGCCATAATGATGCAAGCTACCAAGGAGCAGCAGATTTAAACACTTCCACTTACGCTAATTTATTTAAAGGCTCTTCAAATGGTTCTCCTGTGATACCATACCGTAGTGATTTTTCTTCGTTATGTTATTTTATTAATACCTATGCAGAGTATGGATTAACCAACATTCCAACAATGCCATTAAACAATAAGGCACTAACAAAAGATGAAGTTAAAACCATTAAAGATTGGATTGATAACGGTGCTCCTGATGTTAATGGCAATATTATGTGGAGTGATAATCCTGTCAGAAAAAAATATTATGTACTTAATCAAGGCTGCGACGTTGTTACTGTTTTTGATGCAGAAACCCAATTGCCAATACGATGTATCACCGTTGGTAATAATCCAAATGTAGCTGAAAGTCCGCATATGGTAAAAGTATCACCAGATGGAAATTATTGGTATGTTGTATTTGTTGGAAATACAATTTTACAAAAATTCAGAACCAGTGATGACAGTTTTGTAGGAGAAGTAAATCTTGGGCCACAACCAAATTGGAATACCATCACGATTAGTGATGATAGTAAAAAAGGATATTGCATGGCTTGGCCAAACGGAAATATAGCCGTTGTAAATCTTCAAAGTATGAAAGTACTTCATTATTATTCTAACGCCTTTTTAAATGGCCATGGCACTGCTCTTAATAATGCGAATGATACTTTATATGTTACAAGTCAATCTGGTAATTTTATTTATAAGATTGATACAGGTTTATCGATTTCCCCAATTCAAATCAGATTAGATCCAACTCAAATTCCAAGTTCAATTTCATCATTAGATCCTCACGAAATAACATTTTCATTTGACGGAACAAAGTATTTTGTAACCTGCCAGAAAAGCAATGAAATCAGAGTTTTAAGCACGATTGGAGATAATTTACTACAAGTAATACCAACGGGCGAATATCCATTAGAAATGGCAAAAAGTGACGTTACAAATAATTTATATGTAACCTGTGAAAATGAACCAAACTCAAATCCAAAAATTAAAGGATCAGTAACCGTCATAAATATGACAACGTATACAAGTGCAAATTATAAGGTTGGATATGAACCACATGGTATTGCAATTGATGGAACAAACGGATATTTAATTATTGCCAATCGAAATTTAAATATAACAGGACCAACACCTCACCATTCGGGAGTTTGTGGAAGAAATGGTTTTATAAATTACTTCAGATTAAGTACAATGGAATTATTAAATAAAAAAACAGAAGTTGCTGCCGACCCCTACTCTATTACCTATAGACCTTAATGAAGAGTTTTATAAATAATAAATCAATCGTGCTTTTTGATGGAGAATGTAATTTTTGTAACTCATCAATAAACTTTGTACTGAAACACGAAAAGAAGCCTGAATTATTTTTCGCATCATTACAATCAGAAACTGGAAAAAAAATTCTGAATCATTTCGACATACAAAATGCCGAAAGTGTTGTATTAATTGAAAATGATAAGATTTATCTGCAATCAACAGCAGCCTTAAAAATCACAAAATATTTAAAAGGAGGCTTTCCCTTATTTTATATGTTTATGATTGTTCCACTATTTATTAGAAATGCCATTTATAATTACATTGCAAAAAACAGGTATAAATGGTTTGGTAAAATGGATACCTGTATGATGCCAGATGTAAAATTAAAACAACGATTTATTTAACCACTATGACAAAATTATCTGTTAACATTAATAAAATTGCAACCTTAAGAAATTCTCGCGGAGGAAATACACCAAATTTAATTCAAGTGGCACTTGACGCTGAACGCTTTGGTGCGCAGGGAATTACGGTTCATCCTCGCCCTGATGAAAGACACATCCGTTACCAAGATGTGTATGATTTAAAACCACTTTTAAAAACAGAATTTAATATTGAAGGAAATCCAAAAATTCAAAAATTTGTAGATTTAGTATTAGGTGTTAAACCCGAACAAGTTACACTTGTGCCTGATAGTGATGGACAATTAACATCAGACCATGGTTGGGACACGATTACACATAAAGAGTATTTGAAAGAGATGATAGCAACGTTTAAAAATGCAGGAATCAGAACTTCTGTATTTGTGGATGCTGATTTAAAAATGATTGAAGGAGCAAAAGAAACCGGAACAGATCGAATTGAATTATATACTGAGACTTACGCTCACTATTATAAAACTAAAAGAGAAGAAGTGATTAAACCATTTACAGCAGCTTCTGAACTTGCAGTAAAATTAGGGCTTGGTGTAAATGCTGGACATGATTTAAGTTTAGAAAACTTAGCTTATTTTAAACAGCATACTAAAAACTTATTAGAGGTATCAATTGGACATGCTTTAATAAGCGATGCAATATATTTTGGATTAGAAAATACAATCCAACTTTATTTAAAACAGTTAAAGTAAAGAAAAATTCCATTATTAATAAATGCGACTTAATTTAAATATGCTTTAGTAATATAAATTTTCAAAATAGATTTACTTGGTATTCAATTCGTATAATGAAATGCCACTGAAATTTAATTTGCAATCCTTTAATTTAAATTTTTGAATTAAATTAGGTGTAACAGCACTGTCAAGAATCAATATATAATCAGACTTTGCACAAAATTTCGGCAAATTAACATCTGTTGTATCTCCTATTGTGTATCCAAATCTATTCAAGTAATATAAACTTCCATTCATCGTATAATCAGGAATAACTGTAATTTTAGCATTTGGAGAAATACCTATTGAATCAATCCTATTTTCTATATTTTCAAGATATATAATTTTACTTTCATTAGCTCTTGAATACCTTCGCTCTAAATTTATCCTGCCATAATTTATACTCAAAATAGCAATAATGATTAATAATAGTGATACTGAAATTTTAAAATAAGAGTTAAAACTCTTAATAATTGAAGAAAATGAATTAATAAGCAGAATCATAAAAAATGGAATAAACTCTAAAAAATAATAATCATGATCTTTGAATTGCTTAAAAAATAAAATAAAATAACATGATAAGCCGATGAAAAGGATTAAAGAAAACAAAACTATTTTCAAATTTATATTCTTATAAAAAAATAATGAAATAAATAAAACAATTCCAAAAAAATGAATTGTTGATTGGAAATAATATTGATACAACCAATAATTTAAAATAAAACTAATTACGCTCCCCCTTTCTTCTAAAGAAGAATTCCAAATTGGCTTTATTGCTGTTAAATAATAATCTGCATTATTAATTTGGTTATAGTATAATACGAAATAATTCCACAAAAACGATAGAACAAAAATAGCAGAAAATGAAAAGAAGATTTTATAATTAATTTTTTTGAATTTAATAAATTGCAAAACAAAATAAATCAGACAGCCAATTGGATATAGTGTAAATGTTACTTTTAATAAACTTGCAAAAAGAAAAAAGAAAATTGACAATTTAAACTCAAATGGATTATTAGATTTTAAAAAACTTAAGAAATTAATTAAACCACAAATTGTAAAACACAATGCTATATAGTTTGGGATATAATTTAGTGTATAATATAAACTAATAGTTGATGAAAAAACAAGAAACACAATAGCATATGAATTGATAAGGCTTAATGACTTTCTTAAAAAATTTAATAGTGAAAATGTAGTATAAAAAAATAAAAAAAGGTGAATTAACTTCAAAAGAAGATAACTTTTAATTCCAGTTTTTGTAAATAATGCAACAATATAATAAATCAAAGGAAACTCACAGGCTGTTTTTCCAGTGGAATTATATAAATTTAAGTTCCCAATATTAAAAAAATTAAATCCTGTTTTACAATAATAATTTATAAATGACAATGTGTCTGTCTGCCTAATAAAATGTATTCCTCTAGGACTTATAAAAAAATAGGATTGATAATTTAAAAATAGGCAAATAGAAATGAATACAAAGCTAAATAGGATAAAATTTGTTTTTTTATCGATATTTATATTAATCATTACATTTAATTATTTTTGAGGTGGATTTAATTCCATTAATATCAGTAATACAAATTATGTAAATACCATTTTGTAAAAAGCCTAATTCTATCTTATTTGAACTATTATTTAAATCACTAAAATAAACATCCTCACCTTGTATATTATAAACATTTATACTCTTTGCTTTTGTTCCATTTAATTTTAATTGGATTGTATTCTTAAAGGGATTTGGAAAAATACTTAAATCTTTATTTGACAAAGTATTTTCATAAACAGATGTCAGATTTATTCCAATTGACAATAATGAATCATACTTAATTAAATAAAAGTCTGTCAATATACTTCCAAAACTATTGGTATAACCAATTGCAGCATAACCTTTCGCTTTATCATTGGTTAAACAAAAGCTAAAGCATTCATCATCAAAATAACTACCAACAGAACCACCATTTACATAACCTCCTGAAGCACTAAGAAGCAAAAATTTCACATCTGTCTTGAAGGTTGTTCCACCCTCATGTGTATTACCTAAAACAGTATAAACACCAAATGAAGAATTTGATAACCCAACTTTATAAAATTGCTCGTCTGAACCTGATTGTCCTTCAATAGTTTGAAGTAATATTGCTCCAGAAGTACTAATTTTATGAAAAATTCCATCCATTTTCTGTACAATATTTATTGTAGAATATCCTGCAGTAATATATTCACCAGTTCCCAATTCAAAAATGTCATTAAAGCAATCATTTAAACCGAAATTGTATGAAAATGAATTAACAGAATCGCCCAAATTATTTAATTTAAATAGCCAAGCATCACCTAAGGGATCTGCATAACTTTTGGTATAACCCGTTAAGGCATAGCCACCATCAGCTGTTTGGATTACTGATTTAAATTCATCATCATTTAATCCTCCATAGGTTTTAGTCCAAGTTACATTACCCAAGG
>JAYVIS010000270.1:0-13334 GCA_043769975.1 Bacteroidota bacterium | reverse complement strand
GGATGCTTTTACACAATAAGGATAAGGCAAATTTGGTAACCAATTGGTATGTTTCATAAACGACTCGCTTATATCGTTTTCATTAATTGATTGCCAATTATCATAAAAGTTTAATAAACCGTCTAAACCTAAACCATGCGATGAAACTACAATTCCATTTACAGGAATATCTTCTTGAAGAGCTCCACTTGTTCCTAAACGAATAATGTTTAATGAACGGTGAGTTGGATTTAATTCACGCGTTTCTAAATTAATATTTACAGCTGCATCTAATTCATTCATTACAATGTCAATATTATCTGTACCAATGCCAGTAGATAAAACAGTTATACGCTTGCCATTAAAAATGCCAGTATGTGTAACAAATTCGCGATGTTCCGTTTTAAATTCTATTTTACTAAATAGTTTGGAAATTTGAGCTACACGATGTTGATCACCTACCACTATTACATCGTCAGCAATATCTTCTGCTTTTAGATTAATATGATAAACTCTATTTTCTTTTGTTAAGATTAATTCAGTTTCTGGAAATTGACTCATAATGATATATTGGAAATTTAAATATTGAAATCGATGCTATGTTTAAGTAAAACTAAAATATATTTCCCAAATATCATAATACCAATTATAGCAGAAATAATAGAAAAGATTAGGACTGCTCCAGCCGCTAAATCTTTAATAGCTCCTGCTTTTGGGTTTTGATTGGGTTCAACTAAATCTACAAAATGTTCAATAGCGGTATTCATAATTTCGAGCGATAATACAACACCAATACAAATTAAAATAATAGCCCATTCGCTTAAAGAAATTTGAAAATAGAAACCAGAGCTAATTACTAAAAAAGCAATTATCAAATGGATTTTAACATGCTTTTCCTTTAAAACTATTTTTAACCCATTAATAGCATAAGATAAAGATTTAATGAAATCAGACATACTACTTTATAGGTTTTAAAACTGGCTTTATGATTAAAAATATAAAACCCAAAAATATTGAATATACAACTGTAAAACAACACATATCTTTTAATCTTGGTAAATATAGGATTGAAGATAAGCAAGTTTTAACTAAACCTATTGGATCAATGATATCCCAACTATTTAATCGTAAAAATCGACCGATATAAACTCCGTAACTTACAATTAAAAATAGTAAGATTAAAAATTGAGGTTTGTATAAGTTTGGAAATTTGTTTTTTGTTAGAACGATTGCTTGGTTTAGAGAAATATAAAATAAATACAAACCTGTTATTGCAAACATCAAGATTAAAATTAAGTCGAACCAAATTGGTAAATAGTCACGTTTATGTAAATGAAACAAATCTGTAACTATATAAGGCGCATTAGGTAAAAACAACAGCCAAATAATTGTTAGAGTGCTTAATTTTAAATTTGAAATTGTTTTTTTTGTATTTGTTAAATAATTACTAATTCCTAAAGGGATAAAAGCTAAAAAGAGATTCCAAAACATAAATATAAAACTAAACTGTTCTGTTCTTATGATTCTTATTATTACTAGGATCACACAAAAAAGTGAAAGCAATAAAATATTTTTTTTCGTTTCTTTCATTTCTATTTCTTAAAATTATAAATACTATTGATCACATTTTGTTCCCTTAAATCATAACTTTTCCAATCTGAATTTCTGTCTTTTAAATAATTTCTTATTTTTTCTCTTAATAATTCGGAATAGGTAATTGGGTAATAATATTCTCTATCAAACGAGCCCGTGTAATTTTTTAATTTGGAATTAATGGTTCCGAAATCTTTTCGCTTTGTAATTGCTATTAATTCTGGAATATTGGTATCAGATAGTGAAAACAAATAATGAAAATCAACTTGAGCCAATGGCTTATTGTAGATGTTATAATTTGTAATTAATTTGTCCCAGTTAACACAACTGCTTAACGTTAAACATGTAAGCCATACAGCAAAGTTTGTTCGTATTAAAAACCAATTAGAACGATTTTTGTAAATGCTATAAAATGTAATAAATAAGCCAATTACTGATAAAAAAAGCCAAACATAAACGCCAATTCGTTTATAGGTAAAGTTAAAGTCTTGTATATAAATTTGATTTCTAATTGCGGTTGAACTTAGCATTAAGATGTTTTGTGCAATCCATGCATAAACACCAATGGTTAAGGCCTTATTATTTTTAATAGTTGAAAATTGCTTTCTGAATAAAAACATAATTAAACTAGATGCAATAGATATGGAAAGAATAATTACACTAACACCATTATGAACAAAATCAGAATGAGAAATACCTTTAGGTAAACCTCCATTAAAATAAAGGGTTTGAATATCGCCAATATTTAAAACTAATAACATGATGTTTAACATTATAAATAGCAATAAGCCTGCGAATCGTTCAGTTTCATATTGTTTTGAATTTAGTTCATTTGTGTTTGGCAAGCTTGACACTAATAATTTGTTTTCCCAAGTTTCTATTTGTTTTATTGATCGGCTGTAAAATAAGCCATACATAATCAGCACTCCACCTAATGTAAAAAATATCCATTGCACACTTATGAAATCGAAGTTTATCCATTTTGTGTTTTCAGCAAATAAAGGATTTGCTGATTGATACATAATAAAAAACAAAATAGAAAGTACAATAACCATACTTGTCGCTAAGAACTTCATTCCATTTTTAGTGGTTTGCTGAATTTCGGTTTTCGGTTGTAATCTGGCAACTGAATCGATAATAATAAATACAATGCTTGATGCAACAGAATAGCAACTAAACAAAAATGAAAATAGACTAGAGGTTACAATATTCACAGATAAGGCTGACAATAATAGTAAGCTTAAAATATTTGCCAATATGCTTAATCCACTGGAGTGTATAAAAACACATGACGAACTAATTAAACAAAGGGCAGCACTCCAACACCATTTTTTTTGAAAGACTAAGTTTTTATTTTTAATAATTAATATGGCTATGAAAATAATATTGAATAGCAGAAAGTTTATTCCAGCATTTTGTTGGTAAAACAAAAAGGTGTAGGTTGCGATTGCAGTTAGCAATAAATAATCATTTTTTTTCATTGTTTTGCGTTTAAATTTATATAATTGTTTTGGGCGTGTGCGGTGGTAGCCGCACTGGGCTGACACTGCAATCTTTTACTCACTGTGTTTGTAAAAGGATTTTCGTTTGCATCCCTCACGCAAATAAAGAAGCTTTTACTTCATTCAAATCTTGATGTAACATGGATTTAAAATTCAGTACAGAAACATCTTTGCATTTTTTGCCTTTTTGATATGAAGCTTTGAGGTATTTCCATTGGGTGGGAAGTAAACACCATGCACTTATGCGTGTGCTGATTGATGCAATGGATTTATTGCCATTACCGTGTAAAAAAAATTGCAAGGCAACTTCATCTTTAAATGAAATTGTATAATCAAAAAGTACGTGGTGTATATCATGATACTCTGCACCAATAAGTGGTTCCACTTGATGCAACTTTAAAAACTCTCCCAGTGCTTTACCAAGACTACCATCCGGAAATTGAAGTAATTGAGTTCTATTGAGATTCCAATTTTTATCAGAGGTTCCATAATTAAAAACCATTGGACCTATCATTCCTGCTACCCAAGAGGATGTTTTAAGATGAATCATCATCAAATAATCAAATATTGATTTTAGAATTTTTTTCGTTGTTTTCATTTTTAGGTTTTAAATGGTTTTTAATTCAGTTTTATTTGCAGAGCTACAACGCTCTAATAATTTAATTTTAGCCTTGATATATTATAATGGAATCATTCCCAATAGCCCAAAACAACAATCAATTAACTGGTGATAAAATGGAATATGTCTTATGGGACCACAAATAAATGACAATGGAAATACGCCCAAACAGGCAATGATTCCAACGTCAATTATAAATTTGTTTCTTACTGGATTAATATAAACTCCGATAAAAAAAATCGAAATAATAATGTGTGCAAAAGCTAACCAATCTGTGCCATATAAAACAATGGAAGGAGTTGACATCACAGCTTCGTAAATTGCTTTAATCCAACCTTGAAAATAGGATGGAAATATAGTTAGATGTTTCATCATCCAATTTACTTCTGTTACTAATGGAAATGCAGTAACGCCACTAAGTATTAAAAGAATGATAAATACGATTACTATTCGTCTGATGTGTTGAATGTGATGTTGAGTTTCCATATTATAAATTATTTAGGATTTTTGATTTTAAATCAGTTGTATTTTCAAAAAGAAAATCTTCAAGTTTTACATGTTTGATATTTGGGCATTTCCTTCCGCGATTAAATGCTTTTATAAATTGGGGTATTTGCTTTGGCAATAGAAACAAACAAAATGTAGTTGCTGAAAATACAGGAATAGAGTAGGTGCCATTTCCTAAAAAAAAGAATTGCATTTTCGCTTCTTCAATATCACTTACTCCATAACCTAGTAAAACATGCTTGGCATCATGTGTTTCGAAATGAGTTAATAAATTCATTTCATGTTTCGCTAAAAAAAGATAAATATCTTTCCCAAATGTATGATCGCTAAAAGCTTCTAAATCATCCTTTGAGTATCCTAATAAGTTTGGTTTTATAATCAGTTTTAATACTGGCAATCCAAAACTATGTGTCAGGTGTTTTATAATGAGTTCGGTCAGTTTCATTTTTTTTATATATTTAAAAGTGCTTTGAATTTCAAAGTAAATGATTAAAAAAAAGTATTATCGTCCTTTAAGTAATTTTTCAAGTGCGTCCAAGTGTTCGTTAAAAGCCTTCATTCCGACTTTTGTGGCAGAGTAGGTTGTTGAGGTTTTCTTTCCAACAAATTCTTTTTTCACATGCACGTAACCTTCTTTTTCTAATGCGGTTACATGACTGGCAAGATTTCCGTCCGTTATTTCAAGTGTTTCTTTCATTGTATTAAAATCTACACTATCATTAACCATAAGCACGCTCATAATCCCCAAACGAATTCGGTTTTCAAAAGCTTTATTTAAGTTATGTATGTAATTTTTCAATTTTATTTTTCTTTCTTTTCGTATTTAAACCACATGGTAGTTCCATAAATAATATGTAGAACTCCAAATCCAATTGCCCAGTAAAGTAAACCATTACCTAAATCAAAGGCGCAAATTAAACCTAAAACTATTTCGCAGATTCCAAAATAACGAATGTCATCATAAGTGTATTTACTGGCATTAACCAACGCTAATCCATAAAATAATAACATAGCTGGTGCAATATATATGATTGAACCATGAAACAATAATGCTAAACAAAAAACACCACCTGCAATTAAAGGAATGCATAAATTAATTAATACCCTTAACGCCGTATGATCAAATAATTTTTGTCCCATTCGCTTTGCTTTTCTATTACTAAAATAATAGGCTGTTACAATTGAACAAAATAAAACAACTGCAGCAATCAAAATAAAGTTTAAATATATTTCGTTTCGCGAAGGAATATTTTCGCAGCAATCAATATTTATACTTTTTCGAATTGAGCCATAAATTGTGTCAATATAAATATAAGCTACAACTCCACCTATTAAAGCGTATATGCCTGCAAAAATTCCGGATAAACCACTTAACGATAAAAATCGAGTTGATTTTTTCATCATGTTGCGAATATCTTGTATCGCTTCTAGGTGTTGGGTGTTTTCTGTTGTCATAATAAAAGCACTTTGAGATACAAAGTTATAACTAATTTTGAGAATGCAAATTATTTTTAACATTTATTTTAATCTTTTTGGTTTGGGCGTTCCCTTCCTGCGTCAGGTCGGGCTTTTCACTCCAATCTTTTATTTGTGAAATACAAATAAAAGGATTTCCATTACAATCCCTAACGCAAACAAAAAATCAAAAGCTATGTTTTTCGCACTTTAGCATTGGAGTTACATATTCATTTCGAATTATTGTATGTTATCTAATAAATTTGGGATAGTTTAAACCTTTAAAATAAGCTTTTTGTATTTATAGGATTATTTTATTGGATGAAATCAACTTTCTGAGTAGGATAAATTTAACTGTTTAAAGGAAATATTTTAAAATGAAAACAGATATTATTTTTAATAAGATTGATATTCAAATTACCATTTTCCTCCAGATCCTCCACCGCCAAAACTGCCACCGCCAAAGCTACCTCCGCCAAAACTACTGCCACCGCCGCCAAAGCCACTGCTACCTCCACCAAAATTGACAAACCCTCCACCAAAAAAAGTTCTTCCACCACCTCCGCCACCTTTGGTTCCTTTTGCTAAAAGGAAAATAATAAGAAAAACAATTAGGATAAATAATATTGGATGACTTATAATCCAATTTATAAAACGATCTTCATTTTTTTGTTTGACATTATATTCACCTTTTGAGGCTTTCATTAATGACTGAACACCAGTTAGTAAGCCATTATAAAAATCACCTTGTTTAAAATAAGGTTCAATATCATCTTCTCTAATACGTTTAGTTAATAAGTCGGGAATTGCACCTTCCAAGCCATATCCAACGGCTATAAATAAATCTCTTTGTCCTGCACCACCAGTTGGTTTTATAAGTATAACAATTCCATTTCTAAAATCGCTTTGCCCCACACCCCAATTATTGCCGATTTCGGTAGCATAGGTAACGGCATCGTAATTGCCTAAATCATCAACAATAACAATACAAATTTGATTAGAGGTTTCTTGGTTAAATTTTTCTAAATCTGTTTCTAATTGTTGTGCTTGTTCATTAGTTATAAAATTTGGAAATTCTTTCGAAAAATTATTATAGAGTCTAAACGGATTTGGCTTATCAGGCACTTGCGCACAAAGATGTATTGTGAGTGTAAGTAATAGATAGGTGATAATTTTATTCATTTACAGAATTAGTGATTTTTCCAAATGATAGTTTAATAGTTTTTTATAGCTTGTTCAAATTAGATGAGCCATACATTTAATCTTAATAAGAAATCTGATTCGGTAGTTCGTTTGTATCATCACTTTGATAAGGGAAATAATGCTTCAATTGTTCACCACATAATTTAATTCCTGCCTCTAAACCATCAGATATTAAATTTTTTTCAAAATGTGTTTTGCAAATTTTAAAAATATCATCCCAAAATTGTTGTGTTACTTTTTGATGAATACCTTCATCGCCCCACACAGCAAGTTGTTTAGAGTTTAGTGCAACAAAAAACAAAATACCATTACGTTCTTTTGTTTTGTGCATATTTAGTTTTTCGAAAATTTGTTGAGCGTAATCCGTAGGATTTCCGTCTAGTTTTTTTTCAATATGCACTCTAATTTCACCCGAGGTGTTTAGTTCAGCTTGTTTAATAGCTTCTACAATTCGATTTTCATCGTCTGTAGAAAGTAATTTCTTTTTAAACAAGTTGGCTAACATGGGAAGTGAAGTTATTTTAAATGGCACTCTTATTTAATATTAATGTCAACCTTAGGAGCTTTTTCTGCGCCTGCTTCTGATTCAAAATAAACAGCATCTTTAAAGCCCCATGCAAATAAATTACCTGGCATCATTTTAATTTTTGTGTTGAATTCTTGAGCAGCTTCATTAAATTTCTGACGTTCGAAAGCAATACGGTTTTCGCAACCTTCCAATTCTATACGTAATTCTGAAAAGGCTTGGCTTGATTTTAAATTCGGATAATTTTCTGAAACAACCATTAAGCGACCTAAAGCTGAGGATAAATTACCTTGAGCTTCTTTATATTTTTGTATAGTTTCAGGAGTTAAGTTGCTAGGATCGATACTTACTTGTGTTGCTTTAGCGCGAGCTTCAATAACTTCGGTTAACGTTGATTTTTCAAAATTAGCTTCTGCTTCAACTGTTTTTACAATATTCGGAATTAAATCTAAACGGCGTTGATATTGATTTTCTAATTGATGCCATTGGGCTTTAACAGCCTCGTTAAGTGTAATAAATGAATTACGTTTGCTACAACCGTAACTCATCATAAATAGTAATACAACGCCGATTCCTGCAATAATTAGTATTCTTTTCATTTTAGTTAAATATTAAATTTATTTATTTAGAATATTGGTATTAATAGTAATACAATGTAAATATAATATATACAATTGGTAATATTATGAGTTTGCTTTAAAAATGTTATTACATTTACGTAATATATGGCACGGATATTAGCAATAGATTATGGTAGCAAACGAGTTGGAATTGCAGTAACGGATACTTTGCAAATTATTGCAACGGGTTTAACTACTGTGCATAGTAAAGATTTAATTTCCTATTTAGAAGCCTATTTAGCTAAGGAACAAGTTGAATGCATTGTTGTTGGTGAACCAAAAACACTCCAAAATGAAGCTTCAGATAGTGCTCGTTTTATTGAGCCATTTGTTACTCATCTCACACGTAAATTTCCAAACATTAAAATTGCACGCTACGATGAGCGATTTACATCAACATTAGCCCATCAAGCCATGTTAATGGGTGGATTAAAACGGAAAGATAGAGCTAATAAAGATACAGTTGATATGATTAGTGCAACTATCATTTTGCAAGATTATTTGACTTTTAACGGAAAGTAATTTTATTTAACCATCATAAAAAAAGCTTCGCTAATTTTAGTGAAGCTTTTTTATGAGATTAATAATTATTAATTATTTTGAAATAATTATTTTGTAATTCATTGATGATTTATCATTAGAAATATTCGAAAAATAAATACCATTATTTAAATCAGAAATATTTATTGATGTTTCCATTTCGGTAAGAGTTTTCGTAAATATTTTTTTGCCTGTAATGTCGTAAATTACTAATGTAGCTGGCAAAATGTTAGCTTGTATATTAAACACACCCGTGTTTGGATTTGGATAAAGTGTGAATGAAGATGCATTTATGTTTTCTTCCACTCCTGTACAAGTACTCACTGATACTGTTTTTACAGCTGTGTTAGTACACGTTCCAATGCTACCAGTTACTGTATAAGTAGCCGTTATTGTTGGACTGAATGCTGTTCCATTAATTACACTATTTGTCCAAGTATAACTAGTTGCACCACTTGCTGTAAGAGTAACCATTTGTCCATTGCAAATTAAACTACTTGTAGCTGAAACAGATAATGTTGGATTTGCATTTACAATTACCGAAATTACTGTTGAAGTGGTTGCACAACCATTACTTACTGTTAGTGAGTAATTTCCAGATGATGCACCAGTAACGGTTGGATTACTAACGCTCGTTGAACTAAAAGAACCTGTGCCAGCCCAGCTGTATGATAATGAACCAGTACTAGTTATTGCAGCACATTGTAATGTTAAATTAGAACCTGAACAAATCGGCCCATTGCTAGTTATAGATGTAATTGTTGGTGATGGACACGCAGCAGTACTGGTTGATACTCCGTTAATTACAACATTGTCAATACTAAAAGATCCTGTTGAAGCTTCACTATTCCAACCATAAAAACGAAAAGAAACAGAAGAAGTAATAGTAGCACCAAATAAATTAATACTACTTCCGTTTTGTGCACTTGTTGTTGCATCTAAATTCCAAAAAAACTCATTTGTTCCAACAATTGAAAGGGCAGTACTTGTTCCAGTTGAAGCAGGTAAATTACTTGTAAAACCATCAGCACTTGTTTTTACTACATAACTTCTAATCCCTGTTCCCGACCTTTGTACAGTAAAGTCAATTGTATTTAATGCTACCGTATAACCAGGAGTTGGAGTAATAATAATTTCGTAATATACTGCTGGATTAATTGCACCAGTCATTGTTGAATAAGTATCGATTGCTGTCGTTGCTCCAGCTGGCCATGCTGTAAATGAAAAACGGCCTCCAGCGGTAGATGCAGTAGATGTGCCAACTGCTATAAACGAACCAGATGTTACTCCAATTGCTGTGGGTGCAGGTGTTGGATCAATTACACCTGTTGTTACCGTTACAGCAGTAAATGGATAAGTTAAACTAAAAGATTGAGCACTTGCTTGTAATGAAGTGTAGATTAATGCAATAGATAGTATTATTTTTTTCATAGTTGTATTTTTAATTATTCGCAAACTTAGGTAAAAAATAAAGCTATATATGTTATTTAAATATTAAAAAATTAGTTTATTTCCTTTTCAATAAATTTAATATTCAAACTTTCTAATTCAATAAGTAAGGGTTCGTAAATTTCTTTTACTATTGGTATTTGTACACCATATAATTTGAATTTACCAGTTAAAAAATTCTTGATTGAAATTGCTAAAGGTAAGCCAACTGTTTTTGCCATGGCCGTATGCACTTCATCATCACCAATTACTACCAAAGAGGATGTTAGTTTTTTAGTTTCACCATTTAATTCATATTCAAATAAATGCTGCATCACAATCATATCTTTATCTCCTGCCTTTAATAACCATTTTTCTTCTAATAAACTCTGCAATAGCTCAGCCGGAGAACCTTCTTTTAAGGTAATTGGTTTATTATTAAACAATTCTAAATAATCTAACATACCAATAATTTCGTCATCGATTTCCTTACCCATAAATGAAACTAATTTTTCTTTTACAGTTTCGTTACCTGCAGGCAAAAATGATTGTATTAATGTTGTATAATTAAGTGAATTCGCATTTTTAATTTTATAAGAATCGTCTGTTAAACCTAATTTTACAAATACATTCCAAGCCTTGCAATATCCTGTATTGCGTAATGTGCCACGCAACATTGATTTTACGTCTTTTAACCCGTAAGGCTCTTTGTATCCAATACTGTCACGGTTCGCATAAGCATCAAAGTTTCCGTACCCATCAACATTTATGGTGCAAATTTGAGTAAATAAGCGATTATAGGGAATAAACTTTAACTGGCCATCTTCAATAAATTGTGCTGTACCTTGCCCTGCTAAAACAACGTTACGAGGATTCCAACTAAATTTATATCCCCATGGATTATCATTGCTTTCGGGAGCTACTAAACCTCCACAAAACGATTGAAAGTTAGTTATTTTGCCTCCTTTTGCCTGTATTTTATGAATAACATGCATCGCAGAAGCATGATCAATACCTGGATCTAAGCCACATTCGTTTAATAATAAAAGATTTTTTTGTTTTGCTTCCGCATCTAATTCCTTCATTTCAGTGCTTACGTAACTTGCAGTTGCAACGTGTTTACCAAGTCTTACGCAGTCTTTGGCAACATCTCCGTGCATAAAAGCTGGCAACATAGAAACTACAAAATCAGCTTCTGAAATTAGTTTTTCTCTTAAATTCGAATTTGTAACATCAAATTCAACAGCAGTAGCCACTTCCTTATATTCACTAATTTTTGATTCTACTGCTTTTTTATTAGCATCCGCAATGGTTACATGCCAATTGTATTGTTTAGCATTTGATAAAAAATAATTTATTAAACTTGATGATGAGCGACCTGCCCCAATAATTAAAATTTTACTCATTTTATTTGCTTATTTTAGTAATAAATGAGAATTGTATAAACATTTATTAAACGTGTAATTGACACAAAAATAAATTAAATTTGTTACTTAAAAAAAGATTATATGCTTATAAAAAAAATACCATTTGTTTTAAGTCTGTTTTTTGGGTTGTTAGTCAAAAGTCAAACAAACTCATTGGTTGTTTTTAGTAATGTTGGTCAAGTTTTTACGTTAACGGTTAATAATGAAGTTATTAATAAAGTGCCCCAAACTAATATTAAAGCGTTTAACCTTAATTTAGGATGGCAAAAAGTAAAAATAGCGACACTTTATAATAACCAATTTGTAGTTTTAATTGATTCTTTTTTAATCAAGGATAAATATATTAATAAGGAGTTTACTTATGTCTTATCTGAAAATGCAGATAAATTATCTTTCAATTCAATTGAAGAACCTTCTGCACCCGAAATTCCAAATGTCCCGATTGCCCCTAAAGAAGTTATTCCACTAGTTGATAACAGTATTTATGGTAATTTATATAAAGCAAAAAACAACAAACCAATTTTTTTCGACAACTATAATAAAACAACTAAAGAATGTAATAGTGTTTTAATTGATAAAGAAATTAAATATGCTCTTCATCTATTAAATAAATGCAACGATGATGAAATAAAGCTGAGGTATTTAAATACTATTTTAGAAAATAATTGTTATTCATCCATTCAATTAAATGAACTATTAACTGTTCTTAATTTGGAAATGGATATTTTAAATTGTGCTAAGAAAGGATATTTGCATCTTACCGATAAGCAAAATGTAAATATAATTATTCCTGCTCTTAAGTATCAATCAATGAAAGATGCGTTTGCTAAATTTTTAAAAGATGAAGAAGGGGTTATTAAGCAACAGAATTTAGGCTGTAAAGTGGCTATTACGGATAGCAAGTTGAATGAGTTGATGAATATCATAAAAGAGAAAAAATACGAAAATGAGAAAACGATAGCTGCTAAAAAGCAATTAATTGTTAAT
This sequence comes from Bacteroidota bacterium, assembly GCA_043769975.1. Taxonomy (GTDB): domain Bacteria; phylum Bacteroidota; class Bacteroidia; order B-17B0; family Aurantibacillaceae; genus UBA4416. Next base: position 948 of record JAYVIS010000270.1, on the reverse strand, counting down.
TGCATAAATACTATTCAGGCTCAGAAAATTTTGGAGCTATTTACCCATGATCGAGAAAGAATTGAAGTCATGATGTCTGCTTACAATGTATTAATTGATAAGGAAAACGTTAAAAATTTATTGAATGAATTTCAGTTTCAAGAAACTAGAGATGAGTTTGTGAAATATATTAGTAAATAAAATAAATATTAAATGAACGACAAGAAATTAATTATCATTGGTATTTTAGGAGCAAAAGCTGTTGCGTTAGGCGCGTTAGGTGCTCACTTTTTAAAAAGTAAAATCGAAACTGGTTTAATTACCATTGATCAAGTAAATGGATTTGATACAGGCGTAAAATATCATATTTATCATACACTTGGAATGCTTATGATTTTTATATTGTCTAAAAACTACACCAGCAAATATTTAACTTGGGCATTTAATTGTTTTTTTATTGGTACTATTTTATTTTCAGGTTCATTGTATTTTTTATGCACACGTCATTTGTTTCATGCCGAATGGCTTTCTTTTCTTGGGCCAATAACTCCAATTGGAGGGTTGTTTTATATTGCTGGCTGGTTATTTATTGCAATGACAGGAATTTCTTCAAAAAAATAATTTTTTTTTAACGATAACTCTTTCTATTCGTGATGATATTTTTCGTTTTTCAATATTGAAAATCCTCTATACAATTGCTCACAAAAAAATAGACGAATCATTTGGTGAGAAAATGTCATATCAGATAAAGACATTACATATGAGCTGTTTTTTAAAATCGATTGATCAATTCCAAATGGCCCACCAATTAAAAAAACCAAACGTTTACAACCTGAAACCATTCGTTTATTTAAAAAATCCGCAAATAAAGTAGATTTTAATTGTTTTCCGTGTTCATCCAAACAAACTAAAAAATCAGCAGGTAATAGAAGTTTTTCAATTTCTAAAGCCTCAGCTTTTTTTTGTTCA
>JAYVIS010000269.1:0-2360 GCA_043769975.1 Bacteroidota bacterium | reverse complement strand
TTTTAGAGTTGCAATTAGAGGTCACAAACCAGATTGAGATACAATCTTCATAAGAAGTGAACAAATATAATCAATATAATTGCTAAATGCTAATTTTTATTTGTAAATAATTGAAAATCAATTTAATTAAACTCAAATTTCAAGATTAGTATCTAAATAAAGGAGTAAGAATCAGAGTTTTGTCCCTGAATAAGATATAGTCATTGCATTATTTATCCTGTGATATACAGTTATATTATCATTTGTGTAAAATTTAATACTATTACAAGGACCACTCGAACATTGTGCAAAATATTGATTGTCTTTAAATGAATTGGTATAAAACGAAAAGTTACTTAGGTTAATTGTATAATTCGAACCTGGAGCCGAACTGACGTTAACTATCATGTTATTATTTGTAATAACTATAAATTGAACATAATGACCTAAGGAATCAAGACCCATTGAGGTGGTTGTTTCTATACATTGGTAATTTCCTATTCGATTATCAATTATAGGTTGTATATCTTTTTTACAAGAAACAAATGCAATAAATAGAAATATTAAAAAACTGTTTTTCATTTTAATTGTATATGTAAAATTGTAATCTTCATACGAATATACAAATTTTATTATTAGGTTATTAGGATTAAACTCTAATTCCAATTAAACACACATCATCTACTTGTTCTAAATCACCTTTCCAATTATTTAAAGTAGTTTTTAAAATTTTCTGTTGTTCATTCATAGGCAATTGAGAAATGCTTATTAAAACTTCTTTCAATTTTTTATACATAAACTTTTTTCCTTTTGGTCCACCAAACTGATCAGGAAAGCCATCAGTTAAGGTGTAAATCATATCTTCCTTTTGTAATTCTATTTCGTGTTGAGTAAATGAAACAGAATCTTTATCATGCTTACCAACCGGCATTTTATCAGCAGCTAATTCAATCAAAGAATTATTTCTAATTATCCAAATTGGATTATTAGCTGCAGAGTAGGTGAGTTTAGTTTTGTTCGAATTAAAACTAATTAAACTACAATCCATCCCATCTTTTCCACCTTCAGCACTACCATCTTTTTTTAAGCGATCAATAATTGTTTTTCGAGTATGATTTAAAATTTCTTCTGGTTCATATATTCCAAGTTCAACAGCTCTTTCTAAAGAAGATGTATTTAATAAACTCATAATAGCTCCAGGCACACCATGCCCAGTACTATCAGCAGTAACCAAAGCAAAGTTTCCATTCTTTAAAGTATGCGCCCAATAAAAATCTCCACTTACTATATCCTTTGGTTGAAATAAAATAAAATAGTCTTTTAGTTTTTCTTCCAATTGTTCCTTTGTAGCTAAAAAACTCCGCTGTATACGCTCTGCGTAATTGATACTGTCGGTTATTTCGCGATGTTTTCCTTCAACAATGTTTTTTTGAATGGTAATAATTTTATTTTGTCTAGTTGTTACTCTAAAGCGATTAATTATAAATCCAGAAAAAATAAGAACTAAAACCAAACCGCCATATAAGGCATAGCTTTTTATTTTCGCTTGCTTAATTTGCACTTGCTGCAAGGAAATTTCTGCATCTTTTATTTTTTGTTCGCTAAAATGCTTTACGCTATCCGCAGTAGCTTTTTTTTCAAATTCAAAGTTCAATTCAGAACGTAAATTTCTTTTAGTATTTTCTTGATTAAACAAACTATCTCTGGTTGAGATAAATAATTGATATTCTATATAAGCTTTTTCCCAATTTTTCTTAAGATTATACAGTATATTTAACGAGTAATGTTGTTCTTTTTCAGTATTTAAATCTTCTGCTTCTTTGGCTAAAACTAATGCTTCATTTAAAAAAAATTCCGCTTCATTTAGTTTTTTCTGTTCAATATATATAGTACCAATCGCACCTTTTAATCTAGCCATCCCAGCTTTATCATCTAATTCTTTAGCAATTACTAAAGCTTTTTCAAAAACCTCCAATGCTTTAGAATAATCTTTTTTATTCTGATAAACAGATCCAATATTTCCTAATGTATTTACTATTTGTAGTTTAAACTGCATAGTTTCTGCCATACTAAGTGATTTAAAATAATATTCTAAAGCTTTATCATATTCTTTCATATGTTTATAAACCAATCCAATATTTCCTAAATCAGCCGCAATACTGTGACTGTTATTTGTCTTTTCAGCAAGACTTAATGCCTTAAAATAATAAGTTAATGCCTTTTTATTTTCCGCAATTGCTTGATAAACATTTCCAATATTTGCTAAATGAATTGCTGATATATTTTCTAAATGAAGTTCTTCTGTTAGTTTTAAAGCGCCAAAGTAATTTTCTAATGCTCTCGAATAATTACCTTGATCTTTAAACACATTGCCGATGCTA
>JAYVIS010000268.1:0-13180 GCA_043769975.1 Bacteroidota bacterium | reverse complement strand
TTGATTTGTTCTTTAACTAAATCCAAACCTGTTATCATTTCAGATACCGGATGTTCAACTTGCAAACGCGTATTCATTTCTAAAAAATAGAAATTCATTTTATCGTCTAACAAAAACTCAACAGTACCTACTCCACTGTAATCACAAGCCTTTGCAACATTTACAGCGCATTCGCCCATTGCTTTTCTTAACTCGGGAGTTAAGACACATGATGGCGCTTCTTCAATTACTTTTTGATGACGACGTTGAATACTACATTCACGCTCAAATAAATAAACACAATTACCATGGTTATCCGCTAATAATTGTATTTCGATATGACGCGGGCCAGTTGCATATTTTTCAATAAATACAGCACCATTTCCGAACGCTGAAATAGCTTCACTAATAGCCAATTTCATTTGCTCTTCAATTTCACTTTCTTTTTCAACAAGACGCATTCCTTTTCCACCACCACCAGCGGAAGCTTTAATTAATAAAGGAAATCCTATTTCTTTTGCTAAACGTGTAGCTTCAACAATATCATCAATGGCTCCATCAGAACCAGGAATCATTGGAACATTATATTTTTTTGCTGTAGCCTTTGCGCTTAATTTATCACCCATTAAATCCATTGCTTCTGCACTTGGACCAATAAATGTAATGCCAGCTTTTTTTACTTTTCTTACGAAATCAGCATTTTCAGATAAAAAACCATAACCAGGATGAATCGCATCAACGCCTAATTGCTTACAAATATCAATAATTTTATCAGCTTGTAAATAGGATTGTGCACTTGGCGGAGGACCAACACAAACAGCTTCGTCAGCATATCTTACAAATAAAGCATTTCTATCAGCTTCACTATAAATAGCAACGGTTTGTATTCCCATTTCTTTTGCACTACGCATAACACGTAACGCAATTTCTCCTCTGTTTGCAATTAAAATCTTTTTCATTTTATAGTTCTAAAATCTGCTACAAAATAAAGAAAAAATAATAGTTAACCAAAGAACTAATAAACGTGTTGTCCACCATTTATGCTATAATTAGCACCAGTAATAAAGCTTGTTTCTTCGCTTGCCAAAAAGGAAACTAGTTGCGCAACCTCATGTGTTCCACCTAAACGACCCATTGGAACTTGAGCTACAATTTGATTCAACACTTTTTCGGGAACTGCCATTACCATATCAGTAGCAATATAACCGGGAGAAATGGTGTTTACAGTAACGCCATATTTTGCAACTTCCATGGCTAACGATTTTGTAAATCCATGCATACCAGCTTTAGCAGCAGAGTAGTTTGTTTGTCCGTATTGGCCACGTTGGCCATTTACAGAAGAAATATTTATAACACGACCAAAATTACGATCAATCATCCCTTGTATTACCTGACGAGTGCAATTAAAAACAGAATTTAAATTTGTATTAACAACAGCATGCCAATCTTCTGGTTTCATATTTATTAAACGACCATCACGTGTAATACCAGCATTATTAACTAACGTATCGATATGACCATATTTCGCATTTATTTCAGCAATCATTTTTCCAGAACTTTCATAATCACTTACATCACCAAAAAATAATTCAATGTTAAAGCCTTCCGATTTCATTTGCTCAGTCCACTTATCTGCTTTTTCTTTTGTATGATAATTACCAACCACAGTATAACCATCGTTAAATAATTTTTTACACATAGCAGTTCCTAAACCACCTGTAGCACCTGTAACTAATACTGTACGCTTATTTGAGTTTTCCATGATGTTGTATTTTTTGAATAAATAGTATTATAAAAATTATGATTATAGGTGATTTAAAATAATTAAAATAGAATTAAAATCACTTAATTTTGTCAACATTCATCACCATAGCTTCGCCACTGGTGCAAACCTTGCCTGTTTCTTTATCTTTTATTATGGTTTCAACAATGGCTCTGTTTTTATCCTTAATAATTTCAATGACTTTGAATTCAGCCGTATAATTCATATCAACAAACATCGGCCTCAAAAAATTAAGAGTTTGTTTTAAATAAATAGTTCCTTCGCCAGGAAACAAAACGCCGAATACCTTACTAAACAAAGCAGCTCCAAGCATACCGTGCATAATTGGTTTTTTGAAAATTGTGTTTGCTGCAAATTCAGGATTGGTATGTACAGGATTTTTATCTCCTGTTACTTCTGCGAAACGATTAACATCATCTTGCGAAAATTTAAATTCATGGCTGTAGGTTTGTCCAAGTTCGATCATAAAAAAATTAAATTTTTGTAATAATCGTACAAAAAAATGACAAAATCAAATTTTCAAAAAAACCATATCGATTTAGATGAATTAATGTTTTATTTCGATTATTTAACAGTTATTTAATACAAATAAACTTGACACGTATATGAAAAAATACCGATATTTGCGACAGATTTGGAAAGAGGCATATAAAGTGCTGATTTTCAGCACATAAGCCGATTTTACTAATATTTAAAACAAAAAAGAATGAAAACAAACAACCCTATCATCGATAATATGATGGATGCGCAAGCAACAGCAATGAATACTTGGATGGATTCAGCTAAAAAATTCCAAACAGCATTTACAAATGGAAACCCAATGGGTGACAGCCAAAATATGTATAAAGATATGATGGATAAACAAGCTGCAATGTTTAACGGAATGCAAGCAAATGGATCAAATCCATTTATGTCAAACCCATTTATGTCAAACCCAATGATGGCAAATCCATTTACATCTAATCCATTTATGAACTCTAATACTAGACCAGAAGAGTTTTTTAAAAACTGGTATAGCCAACAAATGAATAGCGTTAAACAAATGACTGATTTCAACCAAAGCGTATATAACTCTGCAATAAATTATGGTAAAACAGCTAATGATATCAACAATAGTTTTTCTACTATGAATAATGCGTGGACAAATATTTATAACAGTTGGATGGGAACAATGAATACATCTTACGATTCATTTTCAAGTACTATGAAAAATCCTTTTAATAAAGATATGTTCAAAAACATGTTTGAAGGAAATCAAATGACTTTGAAAATACAAGAGATGTTTCAACCAATGTTAAAGGCAATTCAAAACAATGACTTTAGCATGGAAACATGGAAAAACATTAATAATCCTGAGAACTACAAACAAATGACTGAACAAGTTTTTGGTTCATTTTTTAATAACGCAAGTTTAAAAGATGTTTTTGAAAATTCTACAAAGCAGTTACAAGGATTTTTTGTAAACCAAAATGGTTTAGGAAAAGAATATTATGAGCAAATGAAAAACATGACTGCTCAATTTCCTGAAATGTTTTCTGGTAATTCAGAGCAAATGAAAGATTTGTATTCAAAAATGAATAACGTTTTTGGTAAAACATTTGAACCATTATTAAAAATGGCAAATCCTGGTAAAGAAAAAGAAAACATTGAAGCTACAATCGCTTTAATGGATAAGGTTAGTGAATTTAGCGTTAAACAAAGCGAATTACAATCTAAGCTTTACAAAACTATGCAATCTTCTATGGAAGAATTAGCAAAGGAAACACAAGAAAAATACAAAGATATGCAAGCTGGTACGTTTACACCACCAACTGCAAATGATATGTATAACGAATGGGTTAAAACAAATGAAAAAATGTTTTCTGAGTTATTTGCAACTGATGAATTTAGCAAAGTAAAAGGTGAAGCGTTAAACTTAAGTATGGATGTAAAAAAACATTTTGAAAAACAATTTGAAAATGTATTCGAACAATATCCAATAACTTTTAAAAGTGAAATGGAAGAAGTTTATAAAACCATGCATGATTTGAAAAAAACAGTTAAGGATTTGCAAACTAAATTAGCAATGACAAATGCTGCATCTGTTGAATTATTTGATGAAGAGAAAGTTTCAAAAACTAAAAAGAAATAATTTAAAATAAAATTATAAATTTAAAAGGTTGTCTGTAGTTAAGACAACCTTTTTTGTTTATTATGACTTGGCTTAAAAACACATACAACACTTTTTATTTTGGATTTTTAATTTCCATCCTTATTGTGTTTTTTTATTCCAGACCGCTCAACTCTCCATGGAACAAATTTATTGATGGCGATGGCTTGGGCTACTATTCCTATTTACCAGCAACCTTTATTTATGATGACCCAAATTATGAATTTAAATGGTTTAATGCGGTTCATAAAAAAAACTACGAACATTGCTCCTTTGAAATTCCAACCCAAAATTTTTTAGTCAGCTACAAAGGGCGCGAAATAAATAAATACTACCAAGGACTTTCTTTTATTTGGCTTCCATTTTTTACAATTGCTCACCTTATTGCAAAAATTACAAATTATCCAGCTGACGGATATTCGTTACCCTATCAATTATGCATTGGACTAGCTTCATTATTCTATTTGTTTTTAGGACTATTTTATTTAAAAAAATTAATCTTGTTATTATTCGAAAACAAATTAGTTTCAGTACTTATACCAATCGCTCTGTTTTACGGCACACCATTATTTAATTATAGCTTACAATTAAATTCACAATCGCATGTGTATTCATTTACATTTATTACCCTATTTATCTATTTCGCTTATTCCTTTTTCAATCAACCTAACCAAAAACTTAAATGGTTTATATTCGCCACCTTATGTTTTGTTATAACGCTCTGCATTCGCCCGCTCAATGGCTTAACACTCCTCATTATTCCAGCATTTATTCCCAGTCCATTTTTTAAACAAAAATGGACACTCGAAAAATTAAAAACAATTCATGTTGTATTAATTATTTTAATCCTTAGCATCCTCATTTATCAGCTCCGAATTTTATACATACAAACTCATTCTTTTATTCCATTTACCTATACAGATGAAAAATTTTATTTTAATAATCCTCGATTTATAGAAGCACTTTTTAGTTTTAACATTGGCTTATTTATTTACACGCCGTTATTTTTGCTATCACTATTTGGTATTTTCTATTTACAAAACATCAAACAAAAAATAATACTACCCTTTGTTTTCCTACTAGCCGTTTACTTGTATAGTTCGTGGTGGTATTGGCCAATTACAGGCAGGGCACTCATAGATTTTTACCCCATACTCGCCATCCTTTTAGCGGCCGCATTAAATCAACTTTCTAAAACCACATTAGGTAAAGCCGTTTCAATCGGATTATTATGCTTAAGCATCAGTTATTTTCAACTCAAAAATTATCAAGTTCATCATGGGATTCTTGACGAATTTTATACGCACAAAGAATTATTTTGGAAGAACTTTTTAAAAACAAAACCTGGTAATTTATGTGTGATACCGCCAACTTCTATTATAAAGCAAGAAACTCATGTCGAAAATTTTGAAACTAAATTTTACAGTGGCAGAAAATCATTCTATTACAAAAAAGAAGGAAACTATTCGGCCGTGCTAGATTCGATTTCGCCATTTACCAAAACCTTTGATTATACCTTACCCCATTTTATGCAAGAAGAGGGAGGTAAAAAAATCAGATTTTCATTTTGGTGTTACCTAGGTAAAAATATATCGTCCATTCAAATTTATTTTAAATGTTATAATAAGGAAAATGAACTGATCAAAGAAATTCCGTTTTACCTGACTCCAGATAAAATGAACTACGAAACATGGGATTACAAAGAATTTGGTTGCGAAATAAGCAATCATCACATTTTGGCTGACACCCTAAAAGATGAAAACATTGACCATATCAGTATTTTTATTTGGAATGACAGAGCCGCAAATGAAGCCTATTTTGATATAGTAAAAACGGAATTTATTTTAACGAATCGTGATTACGAAATCATAAAATAATTTTAAAAATAGATAGATAAAAAGAGAGAATAATCGTAAATTCAAACACTAAATAATCAGCCCTATGGAAAAAAATATTGTAGAAGAAATGAATAACATGACTACTAAATTGCTTAAAGGATACGAAACTTTTAATAATTTAAATGAAGTAGATATTGCTACATCTCCCAAAACCAGTGTTTATACAGAAGATAAACTGACCTTATACAAATACGATAGAGAAACTGAACCAACTTTTAAAACGCCTGTTTTAATTGTTTATGCCTTAGTAAATACTTACAAGATGTTGGACATACAGCCAGATAGAAGTTATATTAAAAATTTATTAGCTGCAGGCTTAGATGTGTATTTAATAGATTGGGGCTATCCAACAAAAGTAGATAAGTATTTAAGCATAGATGATTATGTAAACGGATACATTAATAATTGCGTTGATTTTATGCGCAAAAAAAACAGAATTGAAAAAATTAATATTTTAAGTATTTGCCAAGGCGGAACGCTGAGTGTCATTTATTCATCTTTGTATCCAAACAAAATAAAAAATTTAGTAACACATGTTACGCCTATCGATTTTAAAACAAATGATGGCTTACTGTTTAGATGGAGTAAGGATATGGATTTTGACAAAGTAGTGGAAGGTTTTGATGGATTGATACCAGGTGATTTTTTAAACCAAGGCTTTGATATGCTGAAACCCATGATGAAATTCATGAAACAACAAACCATGAACAATGCCATTGACGACAAAGAAAAATTACTTAATTTTTTACGCATGGAAAAATGGATTAGTGAAAGTCCTGACCAAGCCGGCCAATGTTTTAAAGAGTTTATGAAAGAGTTGTATCAAGAAAATAAATTAGCAAAAGGAGAGTTAGAAGTTGGTGGTAAAAAAGTAAACTTAAAAAACCTGACTTGTAATTTATTAAACATTTATGCAACCGAAGATCATTTGGTTCCGCCAGCTGCAACGATTCCATTAAATGATTTGGTAGGCTCTAAAGACAAAGAACTATACAGCTTTAAAGGAGGACATATTGGTGTGTTTGTTGGAAGTAAATCTCAAAAAGAATTAGCACCAGCAGTAACTGCTTGGTTAAAAAAGAGAGATTAATTATAACTAATTAACTTGAAATGCCCTTCAGAAAAATTTGAAGGGCATTTTTTTTGCTACAATACATAGCAATCAATCGCTATATTTTAATTTAATTTTGGTATATGAATCATTTGCCAATAGTTAAACTAAAACCTACATTTCATAAAGAGAAAGATGTTGTTCAACTTATTTTTAATAAGAGTGATGAGTTAAGTAATTTATTAAGAGCCAAAACAAGTATGCGTTGGAGCAGAACGATGAATTGTTGGTATATGCCTTTTTATAAAACAATTACACAGGATTTATTTCTATTACTAAAACCAAATTTTTATTTGGATTCTAGTGATTTGAAAAATCATCAAGAATCATTAGGTTTAAAACAAGAGAGAGAAAAAGAACCGATTATAAAACCAACTGATGCATTGCAAGAATTATCAGAAGAATCGATACAAAAAATAGAAGTATTTAAATTGTGGTTAAACTCAAAACGTTATAGTGCCAGTACAATTGGAACATATGCAGATGCTTTAAAAACATTTTTACGGTATTATGCCCATAAACCAATAGCAGAAATAACGAACGATGATTTAATAAAATTCAATAACCATTATATTATGGCTAATCATTTTTCGGCTTCCTATCAAAACCAAGTGGTAAATGCTGTAAAATTATTTTTTGGAAAAATTGAAAACAAAAAATTAAATCCAGAATTAGTGCATCGACCAAAATGCACTAAATTATTGCCAAATGTATTGAGTAAAGAAGAAATAAAATTAATACTGAACGCACATGGCAATATTAAACATAAAGCGATGTTGAGTTTAATTTACAGTTGTGGCTTAAGAAGAAGTGAGTTGCTCAATTTAACATTAAACGATATTGATTCAAAAAGAGGATTAGTTATCATTAGACAAGGGAAAGGTAGAAAAGATAGAATTGCTCCTTTGTCAGAAAAGATTTTAAACCTATTAAGAGACTATTATATTGCTTATAAGCCAGCAAAGTGGTTGTTTGAAGGGCAAGATAAATCAAGGCAGTACGATGAAGCGAGTTTACAAAAAGTACTCAAGCAAAGTCTAGAAAAAGCAAAAATAAGCAAGCCAGTTACATTACATTGGCTAAGGCACAGTTATGCGACACATTTATTAGAAAACGGAACGGATTTAAGATACATCCAAGAAATTTTAGGGCACAGCAGCAGCAGAACAACAGAAATATACACACATGTGAGTAATAAGAGCCTACAAAAAATAGTTTCACCATTTGATACATTATAAACCAAACTTTAATATATTTAAATATGAGCAATTTAAAGCTTTTTGAAAGTAAAAACATTCGTTCGGTTTGGAACGAAACAGAACAAAAATGGTATTTTTCTGTGCAAGACGTTATGGTAATATTAACGGATAGTAGTGATATCAAGCAATACATAAAAAGGATGTTAAGTCGCGATGAAACACTTAAAAGCAACTGGGGTACAATTTGTACCCTAGTTGAAATGGAAGCGGCTGATGGCAAAAAACGTAAAATTCAGGCAGCCGATACAAAGGGTTTACTACGAATCATTCAATCTATCCCATCACCAAAAGCAGAACCCTTTAAATTATGGTTAGCTCAAGTTGGTTCTGATAGATTAGATGAAATTGAAAATCCGGAATTAGCTTCACAACGCACACGAGAGTTATATAAACATAAAGGGTATTCGGAAGCTTGGATAGAAAAGCGTATGCGTAGCATTGCTATCAGAGAAGAATTAACTGATAATTGGAAAGAACGAGGAGTAAAAGAACAAAAAGAATATGCCATTTTAACTGCTGAAATATCGAAAGCAACATTTGGAGTTAATCCAAAAGATTATAAGGCCATTAAAGGTCTGAAAAATGAAAACTTACGCGACCACATGTCGGATTTAGAACTCATATTTTCGATGCTTGGCGAAGCATCAACAACAGCCATTGTGAAAACTAAAAATCCTATCGGATTTGTTGAGAATAAAAAAGTAGCCAAACAAGGTGGAGATGTTGCGGGAAATGCTAGAAAAGAATTAGAGCAAAAAACAGGAAAGAAAGTAGTCTCAACAGAAAACTATTTACAACTGCCTGAAAAAGCAAAAAGAAGAATAAAATGATTAACTTTATAAAAACTAATAAGAGTAAAAAAGGTAGTCCAATAATACCAAATATCGCATATTGGATTACTTTTATGACTCCTATAAGTAAGTTATGGGCAAGTTTAACTCCCTCTGTAGTAAAAAACGATTAAAATTTATTAAACCGAAATATACGATAGGCAAAACAAAATTAAAAACGAACTATTGATTTTAAACTTTTAAAAAAAATAATTATGAGAAAATTAATTGTACTTATCCTAATAATGTCTGCTAGTTTTACATTACAAGCACAACAGCTAAATGGAACACAAGAATATTCTAATCCAAGAGAGTTTGGTGGAAGTAAGTACTCAATCATAAATTGGACTGTAAATTATCAAATACTTTTTGAACAAGACAGATATTATATTCGACTTTCTTATCCTAAAGTAACAGTATCGCCTTCGTCATTATACGGAACCCCAAATAAATTTTATTCTAAATCAGATTTAGGAATTTCAACTTGGCCACACACTGATCCAACTCCATATAATTTTAGTCTAGAATTAACTTTGATATATCCCGATGGCTCATATCACAAAACAAGCGCTGCAATAAATGAGAACAGTTTTATTGAAAGTAATTCTAAATTTAAAAATGCTGGAGTTAGCTCATTTAAAGTGGCTTCTGTGGAAAAGATGAATTACAATGGAGCTCATGACCAAAAATTAGATGAGCTAATTGCGGCAAAAAAGAATGGAGCCTCTATAGCTTCAAAAAACACCTCAAACAGCGAGCCGTCAAACAACAACCCTTTAACCCAAACTGGTACGACAAGCAACGGTGTGCCAGCAAACACATCTGGAAATGACCCTTTAGCACATTATAATAATCCCCAACCAACATACAGTAACGATAAGACTGTAGAAGCTGTTGGGCAAATTTCTAATGCTTTAGCACCAATGTTGGAAGAATGGGGTAATAACCTGCAAAAAAGAAGAGATGCAGAAGAAAAAAGGGCTCAAGATGAAGCCGATAGAAAAAAAGGAAATGCTGAAAGTTATTTTAAATCCGTGTTTGTAAATAAACATTTATCAAATGCTGAAAATGGTGATGAAAATGCGAGAATGATTCTAATATATGAACTTATGTATGAACTATATTATGGTTATGATTTCAAATATCAAATACCAAAATGGAAAGAGTGGGCTTTGGAAGCAGCGAAAAATAAGAATCTTGATGCTATGAATTTAATTGGGTATTATTCAATATATAAAATGCCGTGGGCATCCTTTGATTTAACCAAAGAACAAGGTTTTAAAATACTTGAAGAAGCATCTGTTTTAGAAAGTACTGACGCAATGGAAGCTCAATACAGTTATTACAATTCAAATAAAAGAATAGAAGGTGGTCAAGATGCAGAGAAAGCATTATATTGGATTACAAAAGCTGCAGAAAAAGGAAGTTCTAGTGCTATGTATAAACTTGGAAGGATTTATTTGTATAATAAAACTGGCGAAAGTTTTTATGTAAAATATAAAATTAAAAAAAATGATGTTATTGCTTTTAATTGGTTTTTAAAAAGTATATCCATTTCAAATTATCAAGAATCGGCATTTCAAAAATTAACTAAAGTTGGTTCATCTTTCCATAAAGATTCTTATTCTGAATTAGCAAGAATGTTCAAACAAGGAATAGGTTGCGAAAAAAACGAAGAAATGGCAAAGAAACTTTACGAAGAATACAAGAAATAGTTAAAAATATTATTAAGAACTATTTATTTGACTAGGTAGACCTTTATGTTTTAAATTTTATAATGAGCTTTTATTTAATTTAAAATTCGACTGACAAGAAAACCAGCCCATAACAGCACCTAAATTCAATTTGGGCATTCGTCTTCGGCATTTGCAAACAAAGCCGCTTCGCGAAAGACAGTTATTTGTTCTTTGCAAATGTCCAATAAACATTTAGCTTTGTCAGTAATATTTCGGTAGAAATAGTTTCAAAACCCAAACTGAAATTTAGCTCCAAAACGTTATAACCAATAGTGTGTGACAAAAAATATGTCGAGAAAACATCAATCAATATTCGTATCACTTTTATTAATTGGCTTTGCCTACCTAAACTTATCTTGCTTTTGTCGTGGACCTGCACTGACTATAGATTTGATTAATAAATCTGATATCATATTTTCTGGGACACTTATTAAAATAGACACGATAGCGGAAGACGAAATTGGTGACAACATAATTTTGACATTTAAGCCAGTCAAAGTTTATAAAGGTTTAAACGAAAATAGTATTTCTTTAAAGTCTAGTATAAGTTCTTGCGGCTTTGTCAATGAAACATCATTTAATAAGTATATAGGAAATTTATTTTTAATTTATACTGAAAGAAATAATGGATATTTCAGATACCAAAGCTGTAGTAATAGGCGGCTTTTTAAAACTCCCATTAAAACGAGATATTATGAAGAGTATGCGCAAGAAGAGTATAAAGAAAAAATTGTAAAGTATGACAGTATCTTTTCTGCTGAATTAATTAAATTGGATTCACTGATAAAAGCAGGTAGATAGCACAAAACCTAAATGTTCACTACTGGTTATAACCGCACCTAAATTTAATTTGGGCATTCGGCTTCGGCATTTGCAAAAGCAGCCCCTTCGGGAAAGAAGTTTATTTTCGCTTTGCAAAAGTCCATTAAATATTTAGCTTTATTAGTAGCGTTTCGGTAGACAAATTTTTAAAACCCAAAAACTGGAAGCTCCAAAACGTTATGCATTATAGTGACCATGCTAAATAGAACTGAGACAACTCTCGCTTGACATTCTTATAATATATATCTAAATTTGGTAAAAATCGAACTATTATACATTATTTTAAATCTAAAGGCCATGAAACATTTAAACCATATTTATCTTTTGACAGCCGTAATGACCATTATAATTGTGTCGTGCAGCAACAACCATGACAAGGAAGTTATCAAGGATTGTCCAGCATCGTATGAACTTAAAGGTGGCGACACAGTAAATGTTATAACCTGCCACGGCAAGCAAGGGAAATGGGTTCCTTCCATAAGTAATAATCTTCAAGACACAATTTATTACAAGAATGACACAATTATTGAAAAGTAATATTTGAGGTTTAGATTTGTAAAACAGTAAATTCACCACTTCGCATAATCTACCCTAAATTTAATTTGGGCGTTGGGCATCGGCATTTGCAAAAGCGGTAGACAATTAGTTAATTTTCGCTTTGCAAATGGCAACAAACATAGTATCTTTGTCAGTAATATTTCGGCAAGAAAATGTCTCAAACCGAACTAGGCAAAGCTCCAAAACGTTATATGCCATTTTAGGAAGACACAAAAACTCGCAATTTGACAACTAATTTATGTTTAGACACAAAGGAAAGACAAGGACATTAAAGCATAATTTAAGAATTGCTTCGTTGCTGTCTTTTGTGGCTGGAATTGTGAATGTTGGTGGCTTTTTAGCTGTTCAACGGTTGACAACTAACGTAACTGGTCACTTTGCTTTTTTTGTAGATGAAATTTTCAAACTCAATTTTTGGCAAGGGTTTGTATATTTCTTATACATTTTTTTCTTCTTCTTAGGTTCATTCGTGTCGAACCTAATAGTTGAAATTATTTCAAAAACAAGTGACAGGTTAATCTATATAATTCCGACAATTATCGAAAGTGTTATTTTGATTTTGTTAGCGGTATTCGGACAGTTTTTAATCTCTCAAAACCCCAATCTTCTTGCTTGTTCTTTGCTTTTTGCAATGGGTTTACAAAATTCATTGGTAACGACAATTTCTAATGCAACTGTTCGGACAACGCACTTGACAGGACTATTTACTGACTTAGGAATTGAACTATCCCAATTGTTTTTTTACAAACAAAAAGACCAAAAGGACAAACTTTACTCTTCAATAAAATTACGACTGACCATAATTACTTTCTTCTTTTTGGGCGGAATTTTAGGCGGAATTTTCTATTCGACTTTAAAGCTTTATGTATTAGCAATTGCAGCGACAGTACTAATTATTGGAATAATATATGACGACTTAAAATTGAAGTTAATGATGCAAAATAGAAATCAAAATGATGGCATATAACATACAGCTTGTTCTATTTGGGCATTCGACTTCGGCATTTGCAAAAGTGATAGACAATTGATCTATTTTCGCTTTGCAAAAGTCCATT
>JAYVIS010000267.1:0-2110 GCA_043769975.1 Bacteroidota bacterium | reverse complement strand
TAAAAAATTAAATAACTAAACTATAATCATCATTAAAAATAATAATTCATGGCAATCTTAATTTTTTTTCTCGCCCACTGGTATCTTTCACTTTTCGCTCAAACTTTCTTTTTACATCGTTACGCAGCTCATCAAATGTTTACAATGAATAAGTTTTGGGAAAAAGTATTTTATTTTTTAACCTGGGTTTTTCAAGGATCTTCTTTTTTAAGTCCAAAAGCGTATGGCATTATGCATCGTTTACATCATGCATACGCTGATACAGAAAATGATCCTCATTCTCCAATGTATTCAAAAAATTTATTTGATATGATGAAGAAAACTCTAGTTGTTTATTTAGCTGTTTTAAATGATACAAAAGAAATGGAAGACAAGTTTAAAAAAGGTGTTCCGTATTGGCCTTCTTTTGAAAAAATTGCAGGGAGTTGGATTGTGAGAATAGGATGGGGTGTATTATATTTTTTATTTTACTACCAATATGCAACTCATTGGTGGATGTATTTATTATTACCAATTCATTTTTTAATGGGACCAATTCATGGTGCAATTATTAATTGGTATGCTCATAAATATGGTTATGTTAGTTTTAAAGTTGGAGATACTGCCAAAAACTTATTACCTATCGATATTTTAATGATGGGTGAAAGCTATCATAATAATCATCATAAATTTGGTGGTAGAGCTAATTTCGGAATCAAGTGGCATGAATTTGATCCAACATTTCCAATTATATATTTATTAAATTTGATGGGGATTATTCATCTCAAAAAAGATAATGATTTAAAATACATGTAAAATTATGGACTTAGTTTCTAAATATAATATCCAAGCACCTCGTTACACAAGTTATCCAACTGTACCATATTGGGATAATAATTTGAATGAAACAAAATGGATTGAACACATTAAAAATGCGTTTATTAAATATAATTCGAATGGTATCAGTTTATACATTCACCTTCCATATTGCGAAAGTCTTTGTACTTATTGTGCTTGCAATACACGGATAACTGTTAATCATAAAGTTGAACTTCCTTACATAGACAGTTTAATAAAAGAATGGCAATTGTATTTAAATCAATTTGATGGTAAACCATTAATTAAAGAAATACATTTAGGTGGTGGAACTCCAACTTTTTTTTCGCCAGAAAATTTAGCTTACTTATTAAATACAATTTTAGATAAAGTAAATATTGCTTCTGATTATGATTTTAGTTTTGAAGGTCACCCTAGTAATACAACCAAAGAGCATTTACAGGCATTATATAATTTAGGGTTTAAGCGAGTTAGTTTTGGTATTCAGGATTTTGATGAAAAAGTTCAGGATACGATAAACCGCTATCAAACCTTTGAAGAAGTAAAACAAGTAATGGATGATGCCAGAGAGGTTGGTTATACATCCATTAATGTTGATTTAGTTTATGGATTACCATATCAAACTATTGAATCTATAAAAGATACGATTACAAAAATAATTACTTTGAAACCCGAACGTATTGCTTTTTATAGTTATGCTCATGTGCCTTGGTTAAAACCTGGACAAAGAAAATATACTGATAAAGATTTGCCGATAGATAGTTACAAACGTAGTTTGTATGAAGAAGGTAAAAAAATATTTATAGATGCTAATTATTCAGACATTGGTATGGATCATTTTGCTTTACCAAATGATGGTTTATTTGATGCATTTAAAAATGGAAGTTTGCACCGAAATTTTATGGGTTATACAACAAACACCACAAAATTATTGGTTGCATTAGGTTGCTCTTCCATTAGTGATACATGGGATGGATTTGCACAAAATATAAAGACTGTTGAAGAGTATCAGAAAGTTGTGAATGAAGGCCATTTCCCAATATTTAAAGGACATTCATTAACTCAGGAAGATTTAATTATTCGTCAACATATTTTAGATTTAATGTGTAAGCATCAGACTTCAATTGATTCTTATTTTGAAGAATCAAAAGATAAATTCAAAGAATTTGTAAATGATGGTTTGATTGAAATCACATCAGATAAAATTAAAATTTTAGAAGCTGGAAAATTATTTTTTCGTAACATTTGTTTGGCCTTTGATAAACGCTATTGGAAAAAAGTTCCAGAAGGTAAT
>JAYVIS010000266.1:0-6063 GCA_043769975.1 Bacteroidota bacterium | reverse complement strand
CCAGTGATTTTGCAATCATTACTTTTTGTCGTTGCCCATCACTTAATTCATCCATTAACTTATCTTTTAAATGCGAAATAGATAAACTAGTTAAACTGTTTTCAATAATCGTTTCATCATTTGCAGTCAATTTTCCAAACAAAGAAAGATATGGCGTTCTGCCTAAGGCAACCACATCATAAACCGTTAAATTAAATCCGCCAATTTTTTCGGTAGTCACAATCGAAATTAATGTTGCTAAATCTTGAAACGAAAAAGTGTTGATATTTTTTGTTTGAATTAAAATAGTTCCATTTAAAGGCTCCAAATATCCAGTCAACGTTTTTAGTAAAGTTGATTTTCCGATTCCATTATCTCCAATTAAACCAACTAATGCGCCAGCTTCAAACTTGGCATTTATGTTTTTAAAAACAGAGTTTGTTTTTCGTTTGGTTTTATATCCTATGTCTAAATGTTGTATATCTATCATGCAAAATTTAATTTAGACTTGAATAATAAATACATCACCACAGGCGAACCAATAAGTGTTGTAACAGTATTAATAGGCAACATAAATTGCGAACTTACCAACTGACAAATAACATCAGCAAAAACAACGACGCACGAACCTAATAATAAACAAAAAACAATTTGATGCAAATGATGCGATGTTTTAAATAACAAACGGGATGCAATTGGCACAGAAATACCAACAAACGCTATTGGTCCACAAAAAGCTGTAATGACGCCAACTAATATTGCTGTGATAATTATTACTTTTATTCTTAATGCAGAAATGTTGATTCCCAAATTGGTTGCGTAATTATCATTTAGTAAAATAGCATTTAATGGTTTCACAATTAAAAAACTACCAACAACCGCTAATAAATAAACCGGAAAAATAAAACCTAAATCACGCAATGTTGTTGTGCTTACACTGCCCATTCCCCAAAGCACAAATGTTTTCAAACTATTACTACTACTCATAAATTCGATAACACCCTGCAAAGCACCAAGAATTTGAGAGAGCATAATGCCAACCAATAAAATAGTAACATTACTTTTATTCTTTTTTGAAATCATTAAAATAATAAACGTCACTAAAAAAGCGCCGCAAATTGAAAATAAAGTAATCATACTTTTACCAAAAAAATATAATCCAGAAATATTAATAGATGTAAGAACCATCGTGGCAATTGCTACAAATAAACTTGCACCACTACTCACTCCTAACACATAAGGTCCAGCTAATGGATTACGAAATAAACTTTGCATTAATAAACCACACAAGGCCAAGGCAGAGCCAGATAACAAACAGGTCATTACTTTTGGTAAACGAATCGTATATAAAATTGTGTCGAATAAATCGCTATCACTATCTAATGAAAATAAATTGACACTACCAATGCACAAATCAGAAACAACTAATAAACTTAGTATGATAAGTAATAAAATAGAATATGATATGAACTTTGAATTTTTCACGAAACAATTTATTCTAATTTTTTATAATATTTCAAGGTATGATGAGGCAACAAATCAGGATACAAAATAAAAATGATATCGGCCAAAACCTCATCTGGGTTTGTAATTCCAGTTTCCCAATAATCGCTATATCCTTTTGCATTCACATGTTTATTATTATTATACAATTCGTTTTTTTTGAACGCATTAAACAAAGCATAGCGTTCATCATAACTTACTAATTCCTTCTTTGCATTAAGATTATACAAATTTAACCAAACATCGCAATCTTTAGCAGCATTATAAACATACTCAAACGTTTGCGGAGTACTTCCTGTTTCAGTTTGGTTTCCTAAAAAATAATTTGCACCTGCATCTTTTAATATATTAGCCATATAGCTTTTTCCTGCTGGCACATACCAAGCATCGCCATATTTTATTTCGGTTAATACACTGCGCTTGTGTTCGATAGACTTTGTGTCTTCCTTTAAATCATTATACTTTTCTTCAGTAATTAAAAATAAAGAATCAGCTAAATTTTCTTTGTCTAAAAAACATCCGAAAAACTTTATCCATTCAGCTCTTGCTAAAGGCGTTTCCTCTAAATGATCCAAACTAACAGCAATTGGAATACCTGCTTGCACTAATTTTTTATCAGCATCTTCAGAAGGATTTCCCATACCAAAGGTCATAAACAGATCAGGATTTAAAGCAACTGTTTTTTCGATCTCAACATTAAACCCTTTCGCCAATTCAACAATTGATTTATTGTTTACACCATTTTGAATAAACGAATTTGTATAATAGTCTACATTATCAATAGCTACAATACTGTTTTGCGCATTTAACTTGGTTAACATAGCGCCATAAATGGAACTCATGCAAGCAATTTTTTTTACTGGAATTTTTATATAGTATGCATTTTTATTCACTATAGGCTTTTCGTTAGTATATAGAATGAATGTTGCCGTTACATCGGTATTACTTTTATTTCCAAGTAATTCGATGGTGGTAAACTCACTGTTTTTTTTAATCTTAAAACGTTTGGCGTAATTCAATTTTATCTCTGTTGAACTCTTTGCATCAGCCTTTTTTTCTGAGGTGTTACAGGCAACTAAAACAACAAATGAAAATAGATATAAAAGTAATTTTAATTTCATCCTTGGAATTCTATTTTAAACACAACACCTTTTGGCTGATTAGGCAACACGCTAATAGAAGCATGGTGTAAATCGCATATACTTTTTACAAGAAACAAACCTATCCCAGTTCCTTTTGTTTTTCGGGTATCTTCATTACCGCTTCTATAAAATTTTTCAAATATTTTTTCTTTTTCTGTAGCCGAAATACCAATTCCCTTGTCAGATATTTCTAAAATAGTTTTATGATTTTCCTTTTTTAATTTCACTATAATGTCAACTTCATTAAATGAATATTTAATTGCGTTTTCAACTAAATTAATAACAACGGATTGAATCAAATCTTTATCAGCATTCAAAAAAACAGGTTCTTCAATATTTAGTTTTAAAGCGTTACTCTTTACAAAATTCGGAAAATAACGTTTAACCGTAAGTTCAATTAACTCACTACAATTAAAATCTTCTTTATGAATAGAAATATTTTTGTTACTTAATTGATTCACTGTTAAAACATTTTCAACTAATTTATTTAATCGCTCAGTTTCTTCTAAGGCATTTGATAAAAGTTCAATTTGTTTATCTCTGTTTAATTCATGTTTTAATAAGGTTTGGATTTGAAGCTTTGATGCGGCAATTGGCGTTTTCAACTCGTGCGAAACACTTAATATGAAGTTTTTTTGTTGCTCATTTAAATCAATTTCTTTTTTTATTGAGCTACGTACTTTTATAATTCCAAATAATAAAATCAACATGAATACTGTTCCTTCACCAACAATCATATAAACACGTTTGATTTTCTTTGATTCTAACTCTTCGATGTCTTTTAAAATAGTATTGAAGTTAGTGCTTGATAAAGCAACCAAATTTTGTTTCTCTTTAATAATTTCGTTCGATTGTTTTACCAATAAAACTTCCCACCATAAAAATTGAAAAATAATGTAGCTTACAAATATCGAGAATATTAAAACAGTCCGTTTTTGCACCTACATTCTATTTTATAAAAACCTGTATAAACCCTTTCAGGTAGCGCTCTTTTATGCCTCCAACCCTTATCTCATTAACCTGGCAAACATAAAAGTAGGTTCCTTCAGTGCACAGCATTTTAGTTTGAATTACCGTTCCATTCCAAAGTATTTTTGGATCGGTAGTTTCAAAAACTAAAGTCCCCCAACGGTTATAGATTTTTATATCAATATCTTTTACAAATTTATTTTTTATCGGTTTAAAAAAATCATTCACACCATCACCATTGATCGTGATAACATTTGGAAGTTCATATTCTGGACAATTGTCGACACAAATTTTCTCACTTTGTAAACTTTCATTTCCGAAAGAATCTACTGCTGTAATAGCATAACAGCCAGCTATCGACGTTAAATTATCAAATGCAATAATAGTATCTGAAACAATTTTTATTGAATCTGATAAAATCAAATCTGATACATCAGTTTCTGAAATATAAATATTATACTTAACGACATCATCAGCACAACTATGATTTGGATTATTCCATTTCAACAGTAAACTAGGCACTTTACAGTCAGACACAATTTCTAATTTAGGAGCGCAAGGAGCAATAAGGTCAATAGGTTTTGCACAAGCTTCTTGCGAAAAATTTATTAATGGTCTTAGAATACTTGGATCAGAATATTGCCCTAATGCTTCAACTTTATAACAATACGTGGCACCATTCACCAAATTTAAATCTGTGTAGGTTAATGAACTTGTACTATCTCTTAATACAAATACAGAAGACGAAGGAAGCTTTCTCCATATTCTGAATTTATAATTTACCCATGGCACTTGTTGAGTCCAGGTTAATTTTATTTGATTATCACTTGGTAATAAAGTCAAAAAAACAGACGATGCTCTTTGTGCAGCACCTACAAAAATACCATTAGCATAAAAATCTATTTTGTAGGTATGTGGTAAATCAGTTGTATTGATTCCTGATTGTGTAAATGTTGTATCTGTTAGCTGATTAATTCCTGCAAAATATGGCTTAACAACAGAATATAATGTTGTGTAAGTTGTTGTTGCATATCCATCATGATAGGATAATTTCATTTCATACGGGCCAGGTAATCCAATTGTATCTAAAGCTGTACTTGAATTTAATAATGGTTTTATCCATCTTACATATACAGAGCCCGTTGTAGTTGAAGTCGTTTTTACATCAACATTAATTAAAACTGGCACATCTCTTTTTAATTGAACACACACTTGGTTAGAAGCATAACTTTCTGCGCCATCAGTAAAAACTCCAATCACTAAATAACTATAATTCGTTCCTTGAGATAATCCACTTCCATAATTAGTATCCAAAAAAGTAGTATCACTCAAACTTGATGTACAACCAACCAAAACAAAACCAGTATATGCCGGCACACCAGTTTCGCATATCGCATGTACCCACGGATTACAATCTGCCTTGCGATACACACAATATTTTTCAATTTTATTCCCTGTCGTTTGATGACAAACTGGTTTTTTCCACTTCAAATTAACGTTACTTCCAATTGGGGTAGCCGTTAAATTTAACGGTGGTGGAGCAACGACTGTAATATTAAATGTTTTAAAATCCACCAAATTAATAAATGGATCACTGTCTATTGCCTTAATTGTAACCGGATATGGAGCTTTACGAATATGAGCACAAACTGTTGACCAGTTAAAAATACCACTAACTGGACTTATACCAGGCGAGGAAGCAAACGTTGCAATTGGAGGAGTAACGCCAAAAGGCCCACCATTTGCGCTTAATGTAATTAAATCGCCATCAGGATCAGTTGCTCTGATTGTTTTTGTTAAAACACTACCGGCTAAAACACAGGTATCATTTATTGGAGTAATTACAGGATTATTGTTATTACAAGTTCCTACATCAACTTGTAAATCGCGCAATACATACCCAACTAAAACTCGGTCACCATCAAATGTTTTACGCCACTCTCTAATGATTAAAGCTAAATTATATTCTCCTTGCAATTGAGGTACACACCATGTTAATGTGCCTGAAATGACATCGATGTTATAAATACCGCCACCAGTGGCTGGGTAAGTATAGCCAACAATTGGAACACCACCTGCACCACGACAATTAGTTAATTCGTATGACAAACTATCGCCATCAATATCATAAGCGCCTGGATTATGATAAAAACAATGTCCAACACATCCTTTATCTATTGGGGGAAATGATAATATGGGTGAATTATTTGGACCACTAAATGTAGAAATAACTAAATAAGATTCAATATAAAACACTTGATTCACTGAGTTCGGAAGGTTGATTACTCCAGCATTTCTATTTGGATCTTCCATCCAAATTAAATAATTACCAGGGCCACCGTATGTATGTGTTGTAACATATTCATTCAATTTTATTGTTCCGCCAGGTAAAGGGACACCATCTCTTGCAGGTAAAGAACATAACGTTGTTCCTCCATTACTTCTTAAAACAACCGCATAACTTCCATCA
>JAYVIS010000265.1:0-7767 GCA_043769975.1 Bacteroidota bacterium | reverse complement strand
GTAAATCATTTACAATGATTCCAGGTGGAGCTACGTCATATTCATATTCTAGTGGATCGTCAGTAGTTTCTCCAACAGCAACTGCATCTTATACAGTTACGGGTACAACAGCAGGTTGTTCAAATTCTGTTGTAAGTTCAGTAACAGTTAATGCTAATCCAGTTTTAGTAGCTTCAACATCTAATTCATTTGTATGTTTAGGCGAAAGTGCTATTTTAACCGCTTCAACCTCTGCAACTTCTTATACTTGGAATACTGGAGCTACAACAATGTCGGTTTCTGTTTCTCCTTCTATTACTTCTACATATACTGTAAGTGTTTCTAATGCGGCGTCTTGTGTTACTTCTTCTACAATAACTGTAATTGTTAACGCTTGTACTGGAATTAATGAGGTTGTTGCGAATTCAATTTCAGTTTATCCTAATCCCAGTAATGGTGTATTAAATATATCCATATCTGCTGAATTAGCTAAAAACTCAACGTTAGAGGTTTATGATGCTTTAAGTAAATTAGTTGTTAAACAGATTTTGACTAATGAAATAAACACAATTAATATTTCTAATTTGAACAATGGAATATATACTTTCAAAGTATTGAATAACGATAAATTGATTAAAACCGGAAAATTAGTTAAGCAATAATTTTAATAATATTGAAAATAAAAACTCCCGTTTGGTTATCAAGCGGGAGTTTTTTTGTTATTCAATGGTATGATTTTAATTTACAAGGTTAATTAAGTACACAAAAAAACCGATTTGAATTTCAAATCGGTTTTTTAATATACTTTAAAATAAAATTATGCTTCTGTGTTTTCTGCTGGAGCATCAGCTGCAGGAGTTTCTTCAGCGCTTGCTTCAACTACTGGAGTTTCTTCAACAACTGCTGTTTTAGCAGCAATTTTAGCTGCTCTTGCATCTTTACTTGCAGTTTCTGCTTTAAATTTAGCAGCTACACTGTTTTTTGCGTCAGTAATTAAACCGTCTTTCTTAGAACTGATTTTTCCAGCTTTTTCATTTTGCCATTTAGCAAAACGCTCTTCAACTTGCTCTGCAGTTAAAGCGCCTTTTTTAACACCATCTAATAAGTGTTTTTTCATTAAAATTCCTTTGTACGATAAAATAGCTTTACAAGTATCAGTGGGTTCAGCACCATCTTGTAACCATTTTAATGTGTTTTCGAAATTTAATTCAATTGTTGCTGGGTTGGTGTTAGGATTATAAGTTCCTAATTTTTCGATAAAAGCTCCATCTCTTGGTGCACGACCATCCGCTGCTACCACGTGGAAAAACGCTGCGTCTTTCTTACCGTGTCTTTGTAGTCTAATCTTTACTGCCATTTTCTTGTTTTTTAAAATTTAGGTCGCAAATATCGGTAAATTTATTTAATTAACACCCTAATCTTTATAATTTTTTTTATAATTGGTTAAATACCATTAATTTGACTAATTTTGTAAGCTTAGAAACCAACAACTGTTCATATATGAAACTTCAAGAAAGAGGTACTTTATTAATTCCAATCGATTTTACAGAACAATCGTTATTAGCTGTTAAACAAGCCTATAACTTGGCAAAATATACACATTCAAAGATTATTTTGCTTCACACATATGATAAAGTGGGTTCTGAAATGTATGAAGAGTTAAAAGCTTTAACTAAACAAACAGAAACCGAAAGCGGGGTTCCTACTGAGTTTATGAATGTAAAAGGGAATATTTACTCTGAAGTCCCTCGTGTAGCTGAAGAAATTAGTGCAACTCTTGTAATAGTAGGTTTAGAAAGTCATATGAGTTCTAAAAACATTGTTGGAACAAGTGCATCTAAGATGATTAGAGAATGTCATTGCCCAGTAATTTCGATTAGAGGAAAAGATAATAAAGATGGTTGTGAAAATATTTTGCTTCCTTTAGATTTATCTCGTGAATCAAGAGAAAAAGTAGATGTGGCAATTCAATTTGCTCATTATTTTGGTGCTTCCATTCGTATTTTAGGTGTTTTTAGTTTATCAGATGCAGCTTATGAAAATCAATTGTTATCGTATTCTCATCAGGTAAAACAATACATTAAAGGGAAAGGTATTTCTTGCTCAAATAAATCAATAGCAAGTGATAGTGTTGCCGACACAATCGTTGAATATGCAAATAAAATCGAATCTGATTTAATAGTAATTATGAATAAGCCGACGTTAAGTATTAAAGAATATTTTAGTGGAACTGAAGCTCAAAAAGTTGTAGATATTAGTAATTTACCTGTAATGACAATCAATCCTACAAAAAAGGAAAGTATGACTCATTTTGGGACAGGGTTATAATTTTTTTTATTTATTTAAAAAGCCATCTAAAAAATTAGATGGCTTTTTTACTTTATCAAAATTTGTAAATGTTTGCATTACATACTTTATTGAATAAATAATAATCGTATCTTAGACACTCAGTTATGAAGCTATTTTTTCACCTTGGTAGATATTTTATTTTAATTAAACGGGTGTTTAGTAAACCAGAAAAGCTATCGGTTTATATGAAGCAAATCGTTCATGAAATAGATAATATTGGAATTGGGTCATTGCCAATTATTGCTATTATTTCTTTTTTTATGGGAGGAGTAATTACAATACAAGCCGCATTTGGTTTTACTAGTCCAATTATTCCTTTGTATGCACTAGGATTTACAACCCGAGAATCAATGCTTCTTGAATTTTCTCCTACGATTGTGTGTTTGATTTTGGCTGGAAAAATAGGATCTAATATCGCCTCTGAAATTGGGTCAATGCGTATTACTGAACAAATTGATGCACTTGAAATAATGGGGATTAATTCAGCTGGTTATTTAATTCTTCCTAAAATTGCTGCCTGTGTTTTAATTCTTCCTTTTTTAATTGCTATTAGTATGTTTTTGGGAATTTTTGGCGGATATGTAATGGGAATAGCAACCGGCGCATGCTCATCATATCAATTTATATTTGGAATTCAGGCATTTTTTGAGCCATGGAAATTATATTATTCTTTTACCAAAGTAATCACTTTCGCTTTTTTAATAACATCTATTTCGTCTTATTTTGGATATTATACACAAGGTGGTGCATTAGAAGTGGGTAAGAGCAGTACATCGGCAGTTGTGTATAGCAGCATTTTAATTTTAATTTTTAATTTTATCATCACTCAATTGTTTTTTACATGATCGAAATTAAAAATATATCAAAATCCTTTAGTGATCGATTAGTAGTTGATGATGTTTCATTTGTATTTGAACAAGGTAAAACAAATTTAATTATTGGCGAAAGTGGAAGTGGGAAAACAACTATTATGAAATTAATGGTTGGACTACATGAAATTGATGGTGGCCAAATTTTATATGATGGTGAAAATTTTCCGACACTTGGTGTAAAACAAAAACAAGATGTTAGAAAAAAAATAGGCATGTTATTTCAAGGTGGCGCTTTATTTGATTCTCAAACCTTGGAGGAAAACATTCGTTTTCCATTAGACATGTTTACTGATATGACAACTGAGGAGAAATTAGATCGTGTAAATTTTTGTTTAGATAAGGTGCAATTAACTAATCGAAATAAATTATATCCCGGTGAATTATCTGGAGGAATGAAAAAACGTGCAGCCTTAGCTCGGGCAATTTCAAATAATCCTCGTTATTTATTTTGTGATGAACCTAACTCAGGATTAGATCCGAAGACATCCATTATTATTGATAATTTAATACAAAGTCTTACTCACGAATTTGATATTACAACTATTGTCATAACACATGATATGAATTCTGTTGTTGAAATTGGTGAAAATGTACTTTATATTTATAAGGGAAAACCTTGGTGGACAGGAAATGGGAAGGATATATTACACACTAAAAATCCGGAATTATTGGATTTTGTTTTTGCTTCAGGATTTATGAAAGAAGTTTTTAATGCTGTAAATAAAAAGTAAAATTATTTGCATTCACAATTAGCTTTTTCACACCTTACCATAATTTTATCGGCTATTAATTTTGAAATTTGAATAAGCTCATTTTTTTTATTTTTTAGTTGAACACTGCCGTCATATTCTATCACTTTCTGAATTGAAAGTTTATCATTTAAGTTTAAATTAATTTCAGATAAGTATTTTAAAAAGGAATCTGAATGTTCATTAACCCCAACAATAATTACTTTACAACTTTGCTTACTAGAACTTAGTAATCTTCTTTCACTTTTTGGAAAAATGCCTTGTTTGTTGGGGATTGGATCGCCATGCGGATCAAATTCAGGATTACCTAAAACTTCATATATCTTATCTATGAGCTTTTCATTTCTCACATGCTCTAGGTCTTCTGCAGCTTCATGTACTTCACTCCAATTAAATCCTAAATGTTTGTGCAAATATGTTTCCCAAATTCGATGTCTTCGTATTACGTTTATAGCAATTTCTTTTCCTATTTTAGATAAAACGATGCCATTTTCTTTACTATAAGTTAGATAATTTCTGGTAGATAAACTTTTTAATTTTTCTAAAACACTCGGAGGTTTTATAAGCAATTCATTTGCCACCATTGTAGGGCTCACTAATCTCGAATTTTCACTATATCTTAAATGGTATATGGCTTTTAGATAATTATCGTCTGTAATATTATTCATGTTAGATCTTAAAGTTAGGGTTACCTAATATATATATGTAAATATACCTTAATATTATTAAAAA
This sequence comes from Bacteroidota bacterium, assembly GCA_043769975.1. GTDB lineage: Bacteria > Bacteroidota > Bacteroidia > B-17B0 > Aurantibacillaceae > UBA4416. The sequence goes on along the minus strand of JAYVIS010000265.1, from coordinate 3,086 downwards.
TTAATCAAAAATGAAATTTAGAATAGTTATATTTTTTTTTATTTATTACAATATTACATTGTCTCAAAATGGCTCTGTTAGTGGATATTTGAAAGATAATGGTAAAGCATTGGAATTTGCTACTGTAGCTATAAAAAATTCAAGTGTAGGCATTAACACCAATGATAAAGGATATTATAAAATTGATAATATTTCGTTTGGAACTTATGAATTAGTTGCCTCAGTAATTGGTTATGAAGTTCAAAAAAAAGTAATTTCGATTACTGAGGTGAATTCAAACTTAGTTGTTAATTTCAATTTAAAAGAGTTGGATAAACAGTTAGATGAAGTGGTTATTTCTGGTACTTTAAAAGAAGTAAGTAAATTGGAAAGTCCGGTACCTATAGAAGTTTATTCGGAAAAATTTTTTAAAGCGAATCCAGTTTGCAGTGTATTTGAAGCATTACAAAATGTAAATGGAGTGCGCCCCCAATTAAATTGTAATATATGTAGCACCGGCGATATTCATATCAATGGTTTGGAAGGACCTTATACCATGATTTTAATAGATGGTATGCCAATAGTTAGTGGTCTCTCAACAGTTTATGGTTTAAGTGGAATCCCTCAATCGTTAATTGATAGAGTTGAAATTGTGAAAGGACCTGCTTCAACACTATATGGTTCGGAGGCTGTAGGTGGTTTAATTAATATTATTACAAAAAAGCCGAGCACTGCACCTCTTTTTTCTGCTGATGTGTTTGCCAATTCTTGGGGAGAGGTAAATACCGATTTAGCAGTGAAATTTAAATTAGGAAAAAAAGCAAATTCTTTTGTTGGCATAAATTATTTTAATTATAGTAATCCAATAGATAATAATAATGATGGATTTACAGATGTTACTTTACAAAATAGAATTTCTGTTTTTAATAAATGGAGTTTAGATAGAAGAGATAATCGTTTATTTAATATAGCTGCAAGATATGTTTATGAGGACAGATGGGGAGGAGATATGCGGTGGAACAAGTCATTTAGAGGAGGTGATAGTATTTACGCTGAAAATATTTACACTAAAAGATGGGAAACTTTTGGTACTTATCAATTACCTTTAAAAGAAAAAATACTCTTTCAGTTTAGTGTAAATTCACATAATCAAAATTCGGTTTATGGAAAAACTATTTATTTGGCGCAACAAAATATTGGTTTTGGTCAATTTACATGGAACAAACAATTGGGCACTAAAAATGACCTTTTAATTGGAGCGGCTTTACGTTACACCTTTTATGATGATAATACTCCTGCTACTGCTAGTTTTGATACGATTAATATTCCAACTAATAAACCATCAATCACTTATTTACCGGGTATTTTTGTGCAAGATGAAATTACGATTAATGAATGTAATAAATTATTAGTTGGCATACGTTATGATTATAATAGTTTGCATGGTAATATTTTTACACCTCGTTTGAATTATAAATTAAGTTCAAAAAATAAAAAAAATATTTTGAGAGTAAGTGTTGGCAATGGTTATAGAGTTGCAAATGTTTTTACAGAAGATCATGCTGCTCTTACAGGTTCGAGAAACGTTGTTTTTTTGTCAGATTTAAAACCAGAAACTTCTTATAACGGAAATATTAATTTTGTGAAAAAATTTTTTACGAAAAATAATTCTGTAATAGGTTTCGATGCTACAGCATTTTATACTTATTTTTCAAATAAAATTTTTGCAGATTATACGACAGACCCAAATAAAATCATTTATGATAACTTGAAAGGATATGCTGTTTCGCAAGGTGCGTCTTTAAATTTAGATATTGCTTTTAATAATGGATTGAAAATTTTAGCTGGTGCAACATTAATGGATGTATCACAAACTAATAATGGAATTAATACACGGCAGCTATTAACTGAACGTTATACTGCTGTTTGGAATATCGGCTATACTTTAAAAAAAATAGATGTAAATATTGATTATACGGGTAATTTGTACGGCCCAATGAAATTGCCTTTGTTAGGGAGTTTAGATCCTCGTCCTGAGTATTCGCCAGCTTGGAGTTTGCAAAATATTCAAATCACAAAAAAAATTAAAAAGATTTTAGAAATTTATGGCGGAGTAAAAAACTTTTTAAATTGGACACCTAATAAAAATAGCCAATTTATTATTGCTAGGAGCAGAGATCCGTTTGATAAGCAAGTAACTTTTGATACTAATGGCCAAGCTATTGCTACTCCAAATAACCCCTACGCTTTAACTTTTGATCCAAGTTATGTTTACGCTCCAAATCAAGGTAGACGTTTATTTTTAGGAATTCGTTTAATGATTAAATAAAATTTTGAAATAAATATCTAGCATTACTATAAATTAAAGTATATTTGTGCCGTAGTGGTTTTTGGGTAATACCAAAATTAAGAGGGAAAAAGGTGGAAGTCCTTTACTGTCGCGCAACTGTAAGTGCTAAACGTTTTTGCAAATGGCCATTGTTTATTTTCTGAAATAAATGAGAAGGTGTAAAAATAAAAGCATAAGTCAGGAGACCTGCCAATACATTAACACGCTAACCTTCGCGAAATGAGGTTGTGAATAATGCAGGTAAAAAAAGAAATAACATATTGCAAATGCAATGGCATTTATTTTATTTGTCAATTTAGAGATTTTCAATCTTTAAAGAATAATTCCTATCTCACAATTTCATTTTTTTATTTTAAAAAATTAACAAACAAATAAAATGAAAAAACAATTATTAACAATTAAAGCAATCGCAGTTTTTACTCTTGCTACATTAGGCTTAAATTCTCAAACTACAGCCGATTTACAAAACTTAACCTTGTCTCCAAGTACATACTGGAATGGTTCAACAGGAACTGCATCAGTAAGCACAATTGGAACTTTTACAAGCGGTAACTGTGTATTTCCAAACACATATAATGGTAGTTTTGGAGGATATTGGTCAAGCGGTTGGTCGTATAGTAATATGAAAGATAGCACAACAGCTGGTTCGACAAATCAGTATAGCGCAAGAACGGCAGTTGGATATTCGAACTCTAGCAATTACACCATAGCTAAAGGCGGTTCAAAATTAAAATTTAATGCCTCTGCTCAAGGTAAG
>JAYVIS010000264.1:0-2495 GCA_043769975.1 Bacteroidota bacterium | reverse complement strand
ATCCATTGTTGGTAACCGTGTTAAGGTAAAGGTTGTTAAAAACAAATTAGCACCGCCTTTCCGTATGGCTGAATTCGATATTATCTATGGAGAAGGTATTTCTAAAATTGGCGAAATCATTGACCTTGGTGTTGAAATGAATATTGTTAAAAAAAGTGGGTCATGGTTTAGCTATGGCGATACCAAACTTGGTCAAGGTCGCGATGCGGTTAAAGGTTTATTAATTGATAACCCTGAACTTGCTGATGAAATTGAAAAGAAAGTTAGAGAAGCTCTAACCGCAGCATAGATTCCACAAACAAAACAGAAATAGTACAGAGGAAACAGAGAAAACAAATCTCTGTTTTCTTTGTTTATACTTCCTCTGTTACCTTTGTATTAATAGTTTTACACAAGTAAAAAAATGAAAGTAGTTGCCTTTTTATTTTTAATTTCTATTGCTGTTCAAAGCTGTATTCACTCTGAAAAGAAAAACGAACCAACCTTTAAAGATTCTATTTCGCTTTATAATTATCGTGTACAAAACCACCCACAAAATAGTACTTTTCTTCAGCAAAGAGCACAGTATTTTTTAGATAATGCAAATCCAGATAGCGCATTTATTGATATCACAAAAGCTATACGTATTGATAGCTCTAACGCTGATGTATATTGTTTGTTAGCTGATGTATATTTCGCTAAAGCTAATTTTAAATTCTGTGAACATGCTATAACCAAAGCGTTGTTTCTGAACCCCAATCATATTGGTGCTTTAACACGCAAAGCAGAAATGAGTTTTTACATCAAAGACTATGATGCATTTTTTAATCAAGCTAAAACCATTTTAAAACTTGATAGGCAAAACCCACGTTTATATTTTATTAAAGCAATGGCTTTTAAAGAAACAGGTGATACAAATCAAGCTGTTTTCAACCTTCAACAAGTACTAAAACAAAATGCAGAATATATAGATGCCTATATTCAAATCGGACTGCTATATGCAGCAACGAATCAACTAGCTTTAGCTGAAGGGAATTTCAAAAACGCCTTGCAATTAAATCCTGAAAACACTGATGCATTATATGCATTGGGCATGTTGTATCAAACTACCAATGAACCGCAAAAAGCAATTAATCAATACACTAAAATTATTCAATCAAATCCCAATTATAAATATGCCTATTATAACATTGGCTATATCAATTTAGTTGTGTTGAATAATCCCAAGCAAGCACTTGACTTTTTTACTAAAACTACAGCACTTGATTCAACGTATGCAGAAGCATGGTATAATAAAGGCTATTGCAACGAGCTATTAAGATTTATACCTCAAGCAAAAAAAGATTATAAAAAAGCTATAAATTGCAGACCTAATTACAAAAATGCTATAAACGCTTTAAATCAATTAAATTGAAAATATTAGTAACTCATATTAGTTTATTTATAATTGCATGGTGCACTACTACCTTTGCACAGCAAATATATACCACTAAAAACTTTGACATTACCGGACAAGGCAGCAAAGGCGTATTTGTTAATGTTGAAGCAGAAGAGAATGAAGGTTTTTACAAGCTGCAATATATCTCTAAAACAACTGATAATAAATTACAAACCTACAACTATACATACGATTACGATTTTAATTTTATTGATGTAAAATCTACCATTGAAAACATCGATACCAACAATCGTACTCTAAAACATATTGCGTATACAGGTGAGGAATACTCAACATCTCTACTGACTATTACACAAGAAAAAGAGGGGTTATCAATTAATTTAAATACCTGTTTGCAAAAATTTGATTGGAGAAAATTTAATTACAAATCAACCTTGTTGACAGAGAAGAAACTAAAACTACCTTATAAACAAAAGGATTACACGTATATCAATCACGTTCTAAATCCAGATGATAGCTCCGTTTATATCTTAATTAATCACAAAAAGAAAACTACTAATTACAAAATAGTACAACTTAATAAACAAGGTAAAACTATACACAGTAAAGAATTCACCTCCGACGTCCCTGTTATAAAGGCATCTATCATACCTCAATACGTAGTTAACAATGCAAACAGTCAAATAAAACGTATTACAAACATTACGGCACTACTTATAACAAAAAAATATGATGTTAAAATTGTATCATTTGATTTAGCTCTTAATCTTAATACTCAAATTCGAACAATCAATATGCAAAATGCTGATAGTGCTGTTTCACAAAAAAGATATGAATCATTTATTCTATCAAACATGCAACAGTGCTACCTCCTATCACCTAACGAATTATATTTTTATAGCACAACACCTGCAAACAATAAAACACAGGAACCTACCATACATCATACCTGTAAAATTGAAGGTGTAAGCAATCAATTTTATATTTGGTCGAGTTATGCTGTAACACCGTCAAAAAACAATTCATTAAAATCAACTCAATTGCTTTTGAACGATTCTGTTGCACCATATCAGATTCTTTTTGAATACGATGAAACACAAAATTGTTTGCAACGCCC
>JAYVIS010000263.1:0-2804 GCA_043769975.1 Bacteroidota bacterium | reverse complement strand
GCTCATGATTATCCAATTGTGATTGCTTTTGTTACACTAACAACATTTTTAACTGTTATTTCGTATTTAATTTCAGATATTTTAAACGCGTTAATTGATCCTAGAATTAGAATATGAAATTACAGGATTTACACATACATATTAAATTCCTGAGATTTCAAGCTAAAAATATAGCCTTAAAATGGCCAATCCGTATTTTTAGTTCGTTTGTAATTTTGGCATTTTTATCTCCATTTATTGCAAATGATAAACCACTTATTTGTAAATACAAAGGTGAATGGTTGTTTCCTGCATTTTCATTTCAAAATAAAAAAACAATCAATTATAATAATGAGGTGGAAATCATTAATTATAATATGGGTAAAGAATGGAAATTATTAGAAACTTCGTTCGTTTTATTTCCTCCTTGTGCTTATTCTCCAAACACCATTGATGCTGATAATGCACCTCTAAAAAGTCCTTTCGATAAACAATATATGACGATAAAGAATTCCGTTGTTAGTTTACCTATTGCCTATCGGCATTGGTTTGGAACGACTCAAAATGGGAATGATGTTTTATCAGCTATTATACATGGCACAAAAATTTCGTTAAGTGTGGGGATTTTTGGTATGTTGCTCGCTTCAATCATTGGTATTAGTTTAGGCGCCATTGCAGGTTATTATCAAAATAACACCTTCAAAATTGGTTATTTTCAATTCGGATTTTTAGTACTTAGTTTGGTTTTTGCCTGGTTTTATAGTATTAAAATTAGACAAGATGAACTTGTTAATTCCTTTAATAATGGTGGAATAGGTGTTTTAATGCAACTGATTTTGTCTGCTGCCATATTTTTCTCCATTAGTTATGTGTTTAGTTGGATAGGAAAAAAAATAGATCATTTAATTAATAAAAATTCTCAAATCTTTTTCCCATTTGATTTAGTTATTTCAAAACTAATTGAAATTTTAAATTCAATCCCCGTTTTGTTATTAATTATTTCAGTTGCTGCCATTGCGAAGCCATCCTATTTGTTTTTAATTTTAATATTGGGGTTTTTAAGCTGGACTAATATTGCGAGAATCGTCAGAGCTGAATTTATAAAAGCAAAGCATTTAGATTACGTGATGGCATGTAAAGCAATAGGAATTTCAAACACTAGAATTATTATTAAACACATATTACCGAATATTTTACCAATCGTATTTGTTCAAATTATGTTAGGAATGGCTGGTGCAGTATTAATAGAATCCGCACTATCATTCATTGGAGTTGGAGTGCCATTAAATGTAGTGTCTTGGGGAAGTTTATTAAATGAAGGACAAAATAGTTTTTCATCCTGGTGGTTAATTATTTTCCCAGGCGTTTGTGTTTTTACACTGATTTTAATTTATAATAAAATCGCCACTCATTTATCAAAAAAATAAACCTAAGAATTTGAAATGGAATTTGAGATTTTCATTTCCCAATCAATTAATTTTAAACCATCCTTTATAGCAGAATCAAGTGTTTCAAAATAGGAAGGCGTTAAATTTGGTAAATAATCAATCAGAAAATCGTCTGAAAATACTTGTCCTTTATACTTTTCAAATTTTAAAAAATCAGAATTTCTTCCTTGTAAAAAAAAGAAATTTTGCATATAATAATATTCAATTATTTGTTTTTTATTTTGTTTTGAAGGTAGGTTTTTGACATTTGCTAATAACCCTTTATACTCACTCATTGATTTTGCTAAATGCGTGAAATCATAGGCAGTAAATGGATTGTCGTAAATGGTGATGACAGGAAAATCTTTATATGAAAACTCCGCAGCAGCAGTTCCATATGCTGTAATTATTGCTTTAGGTTTAGAATTGATAATTTGTAACTGTGATGTTTTTTTGTCAATAAATTTTATTTTAGTTCCATCATATTTTTTTCTAAATTCCTCAAAAATCTCATCGTTTTGTGGCAAACCATTTGGATGTTGCTTTACCAAAACGGTTAAATCATTTTGTAATAATAATTCATCCAATGTAAAAGTTAACCAATCATAAAAATCAGGAAAAAGTAAATCTCTGTATATATGCGGAGAATCAAAAAAACAATGGGCTAATACAACAACAGTGTTCGACCAATCCAAACCATCTAACTCAGTATTAATTTTTGAGGAAAATGCAGATTGTTTCATATAACTCGTTGCACTGTCAATTTCACCTTGAAATCGTTTTTCAAATAGCTGAGTATATTGATCAATTATTTCATTTTTATTTTCTAATTTTTCGAATAGTTTGTTAAACAAAAAGTGGTTATTAGCATGGCTCGGGTATTCATTTAATACTTGGTGAACTAAAGAATAATAAGCTCCAACCGTGTAAACCGGAATCTTCTTATGTAAACAAAGACGAACTACAATTCCGTGATAAATATATGTTGTATAACTACTTACTAATGAAACAACATGATATTGTTCCATTTTTTGTTTGGTAACATAAAAGATATTAAAGGTTTGAATAATCAGCTCTTTCAGAAAAGGATCAGATAAATTAACTTCAGGTTTATTAGCGTATCGCAAATACGTATCATAAACTAAATCACCCAATCTAACACCATCAATCTCAATATTTAAGACATCATTCTTGGTTTTTAATTTTGAAAATAGCTCATTTGATAACTCAATAATCAATTTTTGGTTATTGAACTTTTGGTTATTTCGATATAGTAATTTACCTGCAAAGGATAAAAATATCTTATCAAGATTAGTTTTAATTGGTTTTTTAGATAGATAATTTAAAACAGATTTATTAAAAGGTTTTGTGTATTCTGCCGAATAAAAGGCAATATTT
>JAYVIS010000262.1:0-2264 GCA_043769975.1 Bacteroidota bacterium | reverse complement strand
TTACTAGCTCTTGCAATAACTCTTTTTTATCCTCGATGTTTTTTTGCAATACAACCTCAGGATATCCACCGTATGTTAAATATTCTTCAAACAAGGATTGTAATACATGTTTGTTTAATGATAGGTAGGTTGTGCGTTTGCGCAGTTCGTGTAAATCAGTAATTAATTTATCCTGTCCTTTAAAGTGAAGGAACTCTTCAAAATCTAAGGTGTATAGTTCAAATATTTTTTTTCGGCCAGCTAATGAATCTTTAAAGTCTTTATTAATATAAAATGCACTGCTTCCAGTTGCAATTATTTTCACTTTATCTTCGTAAGTATCATACAAATACTTTAAAAAATTAGATGGGTTAGCTGCATATTGCACTTCATCAATTAATAAATACAATCGTTGTTTTTTTTCTAAACTTGAAGGATGTACAGCGTATTTAAAAATATTTTCGGGATGATCATTAATTGCTTTTAATATTTCAGGATCTTCAAAAGTTATAAAAACAGCCATTTCGTTTTTAGATACCAAATAATCTTTCACTTGTTTTACAACCGTGGTTTTACCAACTTGTCTGGCACCAATTAAAATGCTATAGCGTTTATCATCTAAATGCTTTATTATCTTTTCGGATATGTATTTTCTATTCATTTATTTTTATACACTTAAAGCAGTACATAAATCAAAATTAAGACATTAATTTTGATTTATGAAATTATAAATATACATTATTTTTAATTGTCAAATCATAAAAAAACCGATAATTTTCAATTATTAGTTGAAAATTATCGGTTTTTTTAATTGCCATTTATTTCAATTAGCTGATTTTGAGCTAATTGAAAATTAAGCCTTTACAGATGCTCTAATAATATTTAAAGCACCACCAGCTTTAAACCACTCAATTTGTTGAGCGTTATAGCTATGATTTACTATAAAACTTTCAGAAGTTCCATCAGCATGGTTTAATGTTAATGTTAATTGTACACCTGGTGTAAATGAAGTTAAACCAGTTACATCAATACTATCATCTTCTTTAATTTTATCGTAATCAGCAGTGTTAGCAAATGTAATACCTAACATTCCTTGTTTTTTAAGGTTTGTTTCGTGGATACGTGCAAACGATTTTACTAATACAACTCTTACACCTAAATGACGAGGCTCCATTGCTGCGTGCTCACGAGAAGAACCTTCACCGTAATTTTCGTCACCAACAACTATAGTTGCAATATTGCTTGCTTTGTATGCACGTTGTACAACTGGCACACCTGCGTATTCGCCTGTTAATTGATTTTTAACTGAATCTGTTTTTTCGTTAAATGCATTTACAGCACCAATTAACATATTGTTAGAAATGTTATCTAAATGTCCACGGTATTTTAACCATGGGCCAGCCATAGAAATATGATCCGTTGTACATTTCCCTTTTGCTTTGATTAATAATTTTAAACCTTTAAAATCCATTCCTTCCCAAGCAGAGAAAGGATCTAATAATTGTAAACGTTTACTGGTAGGAGAAACTAAAACTTGAACGCCACTGCCATCAGCAGCTGGTGCTTGATAACCAGCATCTTCAACAGCAAAACCTTTAGTCGGTAATTCGTCGCCACTAGGTGCATCAAATTTAACTTGTTCACCTTTTTCGTTAGTTAACAAATCAGTTAAAGGATTAAATGCTAAAGTACCTGCAATAGCTAAAGCAGTTACAATTTCGGGAGATGCAACAAATGCGTAGGTGTTTGGATTTCCATCGGCACGTTTAGCAAAGTTACGGTTGAACGAATGAATGATTGTGTTTTTTTCTTGTTTCTCAGCACCCATTCTGTCCCACATTCCAATACATGGTCCGCAAGCATTTGTAAATACAGTTGCACCAACTTCAGCAAATACATCTAAAAAACCATCGCGAGCAATCGTGTAACGTATTTGTTCAGAACCTGGATTAATTAAAAACTCAGCTTTTGATTTTAAACTTTTTGAAGAAACTTGCTTAGCTAAAGAAACTGCACGAGCAATATCTTCGTAAGATGAGTTTGTACAAGAACCAATTAAACCAGCAGAGATTTGTAAAGGCCAGCCATTTTTTTCAGCAACTTCTTTTAATTTAGAAATAGGAGTAGCTAAATCAGGAGTAAACGGACCATTAACATGTGGCTCTAATTCTGATAAATTGATTTCGATTACTTCATCAAAATATTTTGAAGGATTAGCATAAACTTCGCTATCTCCAGTTAAATGTTCTTTAATACCATCAGCTAAAGCAGCAACATCAGCACGA
>JAYVIS010000261.1:0-7946 GCA_043769975.1 Bacteroidota bacterium | reverse complement strand
CTCTTAAGTATTTCAAACATGGTGGCGTAGATTTTAAACAGTTGTTAACAAAAGTATCGTTAAAATTGTTAATAACCTAAAGTATTAGACGAACGCTATTTAGTGCCATACAAATAAATGTTTAAATCTTCTTAATATCCTGTTTATTTGTGGTTAATCTAATGTTTACTTTGATTTTAACTGATTGAAAATCAATTATTTGAAAATCATAAAACCCACTGTTAATTAACAGAAAAGTTCAATTACACATTTTTTAATTTTTTTGCCCCAAAATCTAAAATACTGTCAATAAACTGATACGGTTTATAGCCATTAATTGCAGCCTGATGATAAATACAAGTTGCTGGTGTCATTCCGGGTAATGAATTCACTTCAATAAAAATGACGTCAATTTTATCAGGATTATAGATTCTTACAAAGGCATCAATACGGCAATAGCCTACAACATTTAAAACTTTTGCAGCTCTCCCTAAAGTTTGTTTAACTGTTTCCGAAATTTTTTGTCGTTCACTTTCTATTCTTGAGTAACGAGCTGGAGTAATATTTTGGCCTTGACCTGCTAAAAACTTTTCTTCTAAGCTTAATACATCTCCAACTGCTAGTGATTCGGATGCTTCAAAAACTTCGTATTCAATTTCATTATTTTTATTAAACTTAGTTATCATTCCCCCAGTTACTTCTAAAAAGTGAGCAGCATCATTTTTACTAATTAATTCTTCAATTAGTAATACTTTTTTTTGAGGAAATTCTTCTTTATCTTTTATATGAAGGATGTTTGCTGAATGAGTGTCAAATACTTCTGTGTCTCTAAAAATGAGCGTAGCAAAAGCTTCAAATTCTTCATAATTTTTTATTTTTTTCACTGCACTGCTACAACCATCATCTACTGGTTTTGCAATAATAGGGTAGGCGTATTCTGTTTGTAATTTTTGTTTGATAGATTCTTTATTTGATTCCCAATCTTGTTTTGTAATCAAACAATGTTTTGCAACTAAGAAACCATTTTGTAATAAAATTTCATTGGTTTTGTATTTATCAATTGTAGTTGCAGAACTTTCTCTACCAGAACCGTTATAACTTAAACCTACTTTTTCTAATTCAGTTTGTATGGCTCCATCTTCTCCAGGACGGCCGTGCAAGGCAATAAATACTTGCTTAACCTCTTGTGCTAATTCCGAATACGTTATTTTTTTTGGTTCTAATAGCGTTTGTGTATTACAATATTTTGAAGTAATCGAATGACACTCTTCTATAATTTCACTAATGATAGGATGAATTTTCCAATTATTAATTTTGTCCTTAATGTCATCCGCATTATCTTTCAATAAAGCATTAATTGGAATTTTATGCATGATATGATTGTCATTACTCCCAGATAAAAAAACAGGAATAGGTTCATATTTTTCTGAGGAAGCTAATTTTTCAAATATATTTCTTCCACTTTCAACTGAAATATGTCTCTCGCTCGAAAAACCTCCTAATACAACTGCTACAGGAATTTTTGTATTGGTTGCATTTTTTTCATTTTCTAAACTTACATCTAGTTTTGAAAGTAACGCTTCATAAATACCAGCTCCTTTGCTGTTTTTAATACGTTTGTGTAATGAAGTACGAATAATATAAGTTAAAAATTGAGAAGGATTTAAACCAATTTCTGCAGCCTGATGAAAGAAAAAAGAAGAAGGCATCATTCCTGAAGTTGTGTTTGGATCGTTTAAAAAAACAGTACCGTCTTTACTTAAAAAACCATCAATACGAGCATACACATCAAAAGATAATTCTGAAAACAAACGTTCGCATTCAACACGAATTGAATTTATATCTTTATCAGAAGCATCAATTGGTGTTATTTTACGCGACAATCCTGGAAGGTATTTACTTCTATAATCAAACAACTCTTTTCCCTTTCTAATTTCAGTTGGTGGCAAAGCAATTGCTTTGCCATGACTGTCCGTATCTTCTAAAACAATACACGAAAATTCTTTTCCTTCAATAAAAGATTCTATAATAACCGTGCTTTCTCCATCCAAAGCTTCTAAAACAAAACCATCTGTTGAATCACAATTTGAATTTAAATAGGATATTAATTCATATTGATTATAGAATTTTAAAATCCCATTACTCTCTTTAAATGATAATGCCGTATTAATGGATAATGGCATTCCCATTCCCTCACGGATATCAGAAAGTGTTTTTATAAATTCAATTTTTTCTGAGTCAGAAAATTTCTTCCAAATCGAACTATCAATCCATTTTGTGAAAAATGCTTTTTCCACATCTGCCATAAAAAGTGGTTCACTATCACTATTGAAAATTGAAATGCCAATGGATGAGCCTTGATTGGCTGGTTTAATCACCATTGGAAATCCGATTTCAGTTTTCGCTTTTTCCCAAATTCCTTTTACGTGTCCTTTAATCCAATCGTTTCTATCAATGGTAAAATAATTAGGGCTGTTAAATCCTGCATTAACCATTAATTTTTTTTGTACGCTTTTGTCAATTCCAATTGCACTTGGTAAAATTCCGCTACCCGAATATGGTATATGTAAATATTCTAAAACACCTTGTATTCTGCCGTCTTCACCGTAAGGACCATGTAATGCTAAAAAAGCAAAGTCAATTAACGTTGACAGATTATTAAGTTCAACCTTTGTTCCAATTTTAGAAATTAAATCATCTTGTTGTGCTATAGTTAGATCTCCAAGATTTTCGGCGTAATATTGAAAATCAGTATTTGAGCTAGGGATAAATTCTACTGCAGGATAAAAATCTCTGATGGTGCCTTTGTAAACAAAATTCCAGTTCAATAAAACAAAGTTTCCAAACGAATCAACAAATAATGGAACTGCTTCAAATAAAGATTTGTTTAAGTTATCATAAACTGTTCTACCTCCGGCAAAAGATATTTCTCGTTCTTTCGAACGTCCACCAAATAATATTCCAACTTTAATTTTCGACATAATTCAATTAGTTCTTAGTTATCGTTTTTTAGTTATTACACTAAAATTGTTTTGCATTAAAGTTAATATAGATAAAGAGGGAAATTGATTTTTAGGTAAGAAACTATGAACTAAAGAATGTTAAAATCAAAAAGAGGTTCTATTCCTAAAAACACTCCCCAACCGTAAAGTAAAAGCCTTTGTTATAATTATCATAATAGCCATAGTCCAATCTTAGATTTAATTTTTCCTGTTCTAAAATAGATAATCTTAATCCACCTCCAAAGCTATATTTTAAGTTTGAGGTTGGTAATTGATTTAATGATGAATAGACGTTCCCTGCACCCACAAATGCTGTAGCACTAAGCTTCCAAAACAGATAAGCTCTATATTCAAAAATAATAGATGCCATGGATTTGTCTCTATATCGTCCTTGATAAAATCCTCGTAAATTATTTGCACCACCTAACGTTGCTAAAGAACGATAGGGAGTGTTACCAAAAGTAGATTGATTGTAAAGTTGAAAAGCTAAAACATGTTTTTTGAAAATAGATTTAAAGAAACGTCCTTCTAATATTAATTTATTAAAACTCAAATCAGAGGCAATTTCTTTATTGTAAGTTGTAAATTGAGTTTGTAAAAATAGTCCCTTGGTTGGCCAAAATGTAGAATTACGAGTGTCATAACTAGCACTTGCACCTATTCCAAAAATATAATAAGGGGTTTTTCCAATAAATGTGGAACTATCAAATAAACTACCTGAGGCATATCGAATTTTTAATACATTTTGGTAATCTGCCATAAGACCGAAAAATAGATGTTTTGCACATTTTCGTTTTAAATGTGGTGAAATATTAAATTGTTCGAATGCATATTTTTCTTCATTAGTGTTTTTTGTATTTTCTCCAATTCCCCAAAATTTGTCAGGAAAATAACTATGTGATGATTGGAAATAGAAAATGTATTTTTCTTTTGGGAAATAAATACTAGCGTCAATGCCTTGTATATTTTGTTCTCTTTGAGAAAATATTCCGAGCACTTGTATAACTGATATTCTGGTTAAACTATCGTTTTTATGTGTTGTTTTAAATGAAGCAGAACTTGATGCTCCAAATGCCCAGCCTGTTTCGGGTGTTCGGAATAAAACAGGAATTGCCAAGTAATTAACGCGTTTATTGGTGTCAATTTTAAATTGAGCAAATGTTGTATTGCAAAATACTGAAATGAATATGAGATATTTGATTATATTCACTTTATCACCGATTTATAATTAAACTTTTGTAACTAAATAATTAAAAAACTCAAGTGTTACCAAAGCATCTAATTCACAATATTCGATTAATTGTTCTTTTATTTGTTGTGCTTCAAAAATATTTGTTTGTAGCAATAAACTCTCATAAATATACATGGCTGTAATACCTGATTGAATTGTCAATGCACTGAAATCAAATTCAGAATTTAAAATGGGAGCAATACTTTTTAAGGTAAAATTACCTTGCATTTTAGGGTGATAATAATTGGCTTTTTGAATAGGTTCAGCAACGTCAACAATTTTTTGTTTAAGAGCATTTATATCTTTTCTGTAAGTTGGATATAATTCAGCTAGTTGATTTAATACAGATTCTTCTAATGATTTATCATACATTAAAATAGTATTAAACGATTTTGTTTTATCTAAAATAGTTTCTAAAAACTCAAGTCTGTTGTCGTTTTCAATTGGTTTAAAGTAACTATACGTTTCGTAAGTAGTATTGTTTTTATTTACCATCGAAAATAAAAATGGAATTTGTTGAAACGGTTTTGTTCCTTCATAAAATGGTAACGCCGGCATCCATACTTCAATATCCAAACTACAAATTGGTTCTTTAATATTTGAAATAAATGATTTTATTTCAGGAATGTTAATCTGCTCTACTTGTTTCTTTACCGATTCAATTTGAACTTGAATTTCTTTTTTATTTAAAAATTCATTTTCGTTTATGATTGGCAACTCTTCAATTGTTTTTATATTTTGATTATATAATTCAAACAAAGTTGGTTTAGATAATTTACCTAACGAAAAAATTGAATTTTCAACAGATGTGTTTTTCCAGCACGAACCTAAAAAATCACAGGTATAAGGCTGAAAGCAGTGTGTTCCAATTTTTATATCAGGTATTTTCCCTTGTTCTAATATAAATTTCGCCTCTTGTGTTTTGTGTGAAAAATAATCGGTATTTTTTATTGCGTCGTTTATAATCGAAGTCTTTTTGAATAAAGATTGAATATCTAATTCTTTACCTAAAACATATTTTGAATTAAGCGTTAATAAATTAAAATCGATTAAATTGGGTAAACAATTTTTAATCACATAATATTGAAAACACGCATCTTTAACGTAAGTTTCAGTAATTTTAAGCGAACTTTTTACTTCATAAGCAATCCAATTATCATCTTGTTTATGAAGTATGTCAACCATTACCAATAAGCCATCATAAATAAAGGTGGCTTCATAAATAGTAGTTTCTCCTTTTTCAATTAAGTCTTTTGTTTTTTGTGCAAATAGTTGTTGATCTCTTTTTTCTCCAATAGTGACATCAATACCATTAGGAAATAATTGTTGTGAAAATACGCCAACATCGTTACCACGTTTAAAAATTAATTGTTTTTCTTTTGATAAATTATCTCTTAAATAGGGATGATTTTTATATAAATAAAAATGCTTTAAACATTGTTCTGATTTAATAAATGCTGATTTACTTATAGGACTGCTCATTGTGTTTTTTCAATACTTTGCCAAAGTAAATTAGCTGATTTATCCCATGAAAAATTTTGTTTTCTTATATTTCCTTTTTCAATGAGTTGTTGTTGTAAATGCGAATCATTATATAAATGAATCATTGCTTTTGAAATTTCGGTCACTTCAAATGGATTAACTAATAATGCTGAATCTCCAACAATTTCAGGCATTGAAGTTGTATTGCTACAAATTATGGGGATAGAACATTGCATAGCCTCAACTAAAGGAATTCCAAAACCTTCAAAATATGGAACAAATGTTAAAGCAAATGCACTGGCCATAATTTCCTCTAAAATTTCTTGAGGTTGTCTTCCTGCAAAAATTACATCTGCTTTGTATTTAGATTTGTCAATAGCTTTTTTTACATCACCTTCGCTTGTGTAAACTGCTCCAACTAATAATAGTTTATAATCACTATTTGTTTGGCTTTTAAATTCATCAAATGCAGCAATGAGTCTGTTTAAGTTTTTGCGTGGACTTTGCGAACCAACAAATAAAAAGTAAGGTTTTCCTTCTGTAAACTTGTTTTTTACTAGTTGTTTTTCAAGTTCACTTATTTCTTTAAATCCTTCATTAATGCCATTATAAACAACGTCAACTTTTGATTCCTTCACATTATAGTTTTTGCAAATATCGGCTTTACTATATTCAGAAACCGTTGCAATGCGAGTTGCTAATTTTGCATATTTAGGAAAGTAATAATTATAATATTTACTGGTTAATGGCTTTAAATCTTTTGGATTATGCAAAAAATTAATATCATGTATTACAGGCAATTGTTTGCATTTTGCTCCTAGCGATAAAAATCCATCAGGTGATAAAAACAAATCGGGTTTTAATTTATTTAGTAAATTTTTTACAGAATAATTAAACCACATATAATATAAAAATGGATGTCGTGCTTGCGGACCAATAATTAATGGAGTGATGTTATCAGAAAAAATAAAGTCATCATTATAATCCCTGTCAAATAAAAACACAAAATGAACATCAGGATTATTTGTGGTAATACGTTTTAATGTTTGGTAAGTAAACCAACCAATTCCATCTAATTTATCAGGTAATAATAAACGTGTATTTACAACAATTTGCACTATTTAGTAAATGCTTAAAAATTAGAAAGCATCAAAATCAATCACCACTTTTTCAGTTAATGGATGGGCTTGACAAGTTAAAATAAATCCATCTTCAACTTCTGCCTCGGTTAATGCAAAATTATTATCCATTTTAACTTTTCCTTCAATTACTTTTGCTCGGCAAGTACAGCATACAGCACCTTTGCAGCTAAATGGAGCATCAACACCAGCTTCAATGGCAGCATCTAATATCGTTAAACCATTGGTGTTTAATTTCATGTGTGTTTCGTAACCGTATTGCATTACTGTTAAATCACAATTAACAGGAGCTCCAGTATTAACATTATTACTTTCTGCTTTGGCAACAGCATCAGCAACTGCACTAAAGTATTCAATATGAATTTTGTCCTTGTTAATTTTTAAACTTTCTAATGCTTGTTTAATGTTTTCCATTAATGGACCTGGTCCACAAATAAAGTATTCATCGGCATTAGCTAAATTATAATTCGAACTAATTTCTTTTACTTTATCAATAGTTAATAATCCTTTTTCTAAATCGGTGACGTTTCCTTTAGGATTATCAAAACTTTTTACAACTTTAAATCTGTCAGAATATTCAGAGGCAATTTTTTCAATTTCAGATTTAAAGATTGTTGAATCTTCATCTCTGTTTGCATAAACAAGTGTAATATTGCTTTGTTTCTCAATATATAAAACACTTTTTAAAATGCTCATCATTGGTGTAATACCACTTCCGCCAGCAAATAACACATATTGTTTTTTATTATTTCCTGATAATACAGAATAAAAATTACCCATTGGTGTCATTACTTCCATGTTATCACCTACTTTTAAAGTGCGATTAATAAACATCGAAGCTCTTCCATCAGGAACTTCTTTTATAGCTACACGAAGTTCTTTTTCGTTATAAGGGCTTGCACAAATGCTATACGAACGACGAATTTCTTCGCCATTAACCGTTAATTTTAAGGTAATATATTGTCCTTGTTTGAATTGAAATTCAGATTGTATTTGTGCGGGAACATCAAATGCTACTGAAACTGCATCTGAAGTTTCTCTGCGAATATCTTTTACTTTTAAAGTGTGGAATCTTGCCATTTTTTTTAAATTTAGTACGCAAAATTAAACTAT
>JAYVIS010000260.1:0-14259 GCA_043769975.1 Bacteroidota bacterium | reverse complement strand
AACGATTCATAAAAAAATATTTACAAAAATACCAACACATGATGGCGGAGTTGCTTTTTCTTTAGCTGAAAACAAACACACCAATACTATTTTTATTGTTGATGAAGCATCGATGATTGGACTGGATAATCCAACATCGGATTCTGTTTACAATAGCTTATTAGAAAGTTTATTAGAATATGTGTTTAGTGGCACTAACTGTAAATTAATTATGGTTGGAGATACCGCTCAATTACCGCCTATTGGAAGTAATGAAAGTCCGGCACTAGATTTAGAATATTTAAAAGCAAGCTATCATTTATTAATAAAACACATCGAATTAAAACAAGTTGCAAGGCAACAAGATGCTAGTGGAATATTAAAAAATGCAACCCATTTAAGAGAATGCATCGGAAGTTTTAATGGCGAATTTCCAAAAATTAGTTTACATAAAGATGTTGTAAGATTGAGTGGAGAAGACCTTGAAGACGCGTTAAATAATGCTTACAGTAATTATGGTTATAATGATGTGTTATTGGTAACGAGAAGTAACAAGCGTGCTAATTTATTTAATCAAGCTGTGCGAGGGCGAGTACGTTATATGGAAGAAGACTTATGTAGCGGTGATTTAATGATGGTTGTGAAGAATAATTATTTTTGGTTAGATGAAAAATCAGAGGCAGGGTTTATAGCTAATGGTGATAGTTTGGAAATAAAAAAAATTATTCGTCGTAAAGAAATGTATGGTTTTAATTTTGCTGAATGTGTTGTAAAATTATGTGACTATGAAAACATGCCTGAAATTAGTTTAACCTTATTATTAGATTCAATTTATACAGAAGTTCCATCACTAACCAAAGAGCAACAACAACAATTGTATGCTAATATAATGGAAGATGTGAATGATGAACCCATCAAAGGAGTGCGAATGAACTATTTGCGTAAAAGCCCCTATTTTAATGCCTTGCAAGTAAAATTTAATTATGCTGTTACTTGCCATAAAGCACAAGGTGGACAATGGCCATGCGTTTTTATAGACCAAGGATATTTAACCAAAGAAATGCTGAACAAAGAATACATTCGCTGGCTTTACACTGCCTTTACAAGGGCAACCGATAAAGTTTATTTAATGAATTTTTCTGATGATTTCTTCGAGTAAATAAAACCTGACAGGCAAAGAATATCACCCTTAGCCCTGATTGAAGTGGTATCCTTTTTTGCATTTTTTAATGCGAAAAAGATGGAGCGGAAAGCAGGAAATAGCTCCAAATTATTTTAAAAATAATGCCATTAATGTTGAAGCAAATTCGCTATATTCGCATACTATAATTTTAGGTTTAAGAATGGCAACTTTAGCAAAAAAAATACAAATGGTTGACTTAAAAAGTCAATACGAAAAAATAAAAACCGAAGTTGATGCTGGTATTCAAGATGTCATATCAAACACAGCATTTATAAACGGCCCCGCAGTAAAAGAATTTCAAGCAGATTTAGAACACTATTTAAATGTAAAACATGTTATACCATGTGCTAACGGCACGGATGCATTACAAATTGCCATGATGGCTTTGGATTTGAAGCCAGGTGATGAAGTAATTACAGCAAGTTTTACCTATGTAGCAACAGCAGAAGTTATTGGATTACTTGGTTTAACGCCAGTTTTAGTAGATGTTTATGAAGATACATTTGACATAAACATTGAAGCTGTAGAAAAAGCAATTACACCAAAAACAAAAGCAATTGTACCAGTTCATTTATTTGGACAATGTGCGGATATGGAACGCATTATGGCTTTAGCAAAAAAACATAATTTATTTGTAATAGAAGATGTGGCTCAAGCCATTGGTGCAGATTATACATTTAGCGATGGTAAAAAAGTAAAGGCAGGAACGATTGGAACTATTGGATGTACGTCATTTTTTCCAAGTAAAAATTTAGGTTGTTATGGAGATGGCGGAGCGATTTATACAAATGATGATGTACTTGCAAAAAAATTAAGAATGATTGCTCACCATGGTCAAAGTGTACAATATGTGCATGATGTGTTAGGTGTAAATTCGAGATTAGATACCATACAAGCGGCAGTTCTAAAAGTGAAACTAAAACACCTTGATGAATATGCTGCAGCTCGAAATAATGCAGCAGATTATTACGACAAGGCTTTTGCAAATAACCCCAAACTAAAAACACCGGTGAGAGCAAAAAATTCTACTCATGTGTTTCATCAATATACCTTACGATTAGTTGGAGTTGACAGAAAACTTTTACGTGAGCAATTAACTGAGCATGGCATACCTGCAATGATTTATTATCCGATACCATTGCATGAACAAAACGCTTATAAAAGCGACCGATTTAAAAAAGAAGATTTTCCGGTTACTGAAAAATTATGCGCAACGGTTTTATCTTTACCAATGCATACAGAAATGGACGAAGAAATGTTGAACTATATAACTAATAATGTTTTAGAATTATTAAAATAAAAATATGAAAATTGCAATTGTAGGAACAGGGTACGTAGGATTAGTAACAGGCACATGTTTTGCAGAAGTTGGCATGAATGTGACGTGTATTGACATTGATCAAAATAAAATAGATAATTTACATAAAGGTATTTTACCAATTTACGAACCAGGACTAGATGAAATGGTAAATCGTAATGTGGAAAAAAAACGTTTACATTTTTCAACAAATTTAGCGGAAGCAATACAAGGTGCTGAAGTAGTTTTTATAGCAGTTGGAACACCTCCAGATGAAGATGGTTCTGCTGATTTAAAATATGTGTTAGCTGTTGCA
This sequence comes from Bacteroidota bacterium, assembly GCA_043769975.1. Lineage (GTDB taxonomy): Bacteria > Bacteroidota > Bacteroidia > B-17B0 > Aurantibacillaceae > UBA4416. The sequence continues at coordinate 11,484 of JAYVIS010000260.1, read as the reverse complement.
TCAAGTATTGGAGAACATGCTCAACATGCTATGGTTGTTGTAACAAAAAGCACAGTTCCTGTTGGTACTGCCGAAAAAGTAAGAGGAGCATTAAAGGAACAATTAGCAAAACGTCAATCTGATTTAGAAATATACGTTGCCTCAAATCCTGAATTTTTAAAAGAAGGAGCGGCCATTGAAGATTTTATGAAGCCAGACAGAATTGTGGTAGGAGTTGATAATCCGAAAGCTGAAGAGTTTATTAGAAAACTATATAAACCATTTTTAATGAATGGACATCCAATTTATTTTATGGATATTCCTTCTGCAGAAATGACTAAATATGCTGCAAATGCAATGCTTGCAACAAAAATTAGTTTCATGAATGATATTGCAAATCTTTGCGAAATAATGGGTGCTGATGTAAACATGGTTCGTAAAGGAATTGGAAGCGATACAAGAATTGGAACTAAATTTATTTATCCTGGAGTTGGTTATGGAGGAAGTTGTTTTCCTAAAGATGTGAAAGCATTAATTAAAACAGCGAAAGAAAATAAATATAACATGCGAGTTTTAACAGCTGTTGAAGAGGTAAATGAAAATCAAAAAGAAGTTCTTTTCAATAAAGTAAAAAATCATTTTAAAGGAAATTTAAAAGGTAAGAAATTTGCACTTTGGGGTTTATCATTTAAACCAAAAACAGATGATATGCGCGAGGCACCATCTTTAGTAATCATTGAAAAATTATTAAAAGAGGGCGCAAGTGTAGTTGCTTACGACCCTGTTGCAATGCATGAAGCGCAGCGTATGATTGGCGATACAATTGCTTATTCAATGGATATGTATGATTGTTTAAACGGTGCAGACGCGTTACTAATTGTAACTGAATGGCCAGAATTTAGAGTTCCTGATTTTGATGAAATAGGAAAACGTTTAAATGAAAAAACATTATTTGACGGACGAAATATTTTCGATTTCCAAGACATGAAAAAACTTGGTTATAATTATTACTGCGTTGGAATAAATACGAATTAAAAAATTGATTTTACAAAAATTGAAAATATTAAATTAACTCAATAAGCACATGCAAAAAAGAATATTAATAACAGGAGCAGCAGGATTTTTAGGTTCACATTTATGTGATCGTTTTATTAAAGAAGGAATGAGCGTTGTTGCCATGGACAATTTAGTAACTGGCGATTTAAAAAATATTGAGCACCTTTTTAAACTTCCTCAATTTGAGTTTTATCACCATGATGTTTCTAAATTTATTCATGTACCAGGAAACATCGATTACATATTGCATTTTGCTTCACCTGCAAGTCCAATAGACTATTTAAAAATTCCTATTCAAACATTAAAAGTTTCATCACTTGGAACACATAACGTATTAGGCTTTGCTCGTGTTAAAAAAGCAAGAGTTTTAGTAGCTTCAACAAGTGAAGTTTACGGTGACCCTGCAGTGCATCCTCAAACAGAAGAATATTGGGGAAATGTAAATCCAGTTGGTCCACGTGGTTGTTATGATGAGGCTAAACGTTTTATGGAGGCCTTAACAATGGCGTATCATGAAACGCATGGTTTAGAGACTCGCATCATTCGTATTTTTAATACTTATGGACCCAAAATGAGATTAAATGATGGCCGTGTATTACCTGCATTTATTGGGCAAGCATTACGTGGAGAAGATTTAACGATGTTTGGAGATGGCAGTCAAACACGTAGTTTTTGTTACGTTGATGATTTAGTAGAAGGAATATATCGATTGCTAATGAGTGATATCATTTACCTGTAAATATTGGAAATCCTGATGAAATTTCGATTAAAGATTTTGCTGATGAAATTTTAAAATTAACTGGTTCAAATCAAAAATTAATTTCGTTGGCTTTACCAAAAGATGATCCAAAACAAAGAAGACCAGATATTACAAAGGCACAACAACTATTAGGTTGGAATCCTAAAGTAAACAGAGCAGAAGGTTTAAAAATCACTTATGAATATTTTAAATCATTAAGTAAAGAGGAACTTAATAAAACAGAGCACCGCAATTTGGAGACCTTAAATAAATAAAATGAAAGTACTTTTCTTAAGTCTTTTATTTTCGTTTTTCTGCTCGCAAATTTTAAAATCGCAAGATCTGACTTTTAAAACTGAAACCTACACTTGGCCAGACCAAGTAAAAAAATTCGAATCTATCCCTGATTCGTTTAAAAATGAAGGTGCTGTTATTTTAAAAGATGAGATTAATTTATTTTTTTATTCTAAAAACATAAGTAGGCGAACTGCAATTAAAATTTTAAATATAGAAGGATTAAACTATTTCAAAACAGTTTGTCTGCCTCAGAATTTTGATATAACACGATTAAATAACACGATAAACAAACAGGGTAGATTTAGCAAATTAACCATCCCATTTCTACGAGAATATAAATTAAATTATTTTGCTGCAAGGATTATTAGAAATAATGTAATAACTGAAATCCCAGTTTCAGTAAAAACAAAGAAAGTTTATTGGGTAGCTAAAGATGGAGAACATATTTACGATTATGAAATTGCTTGTAGTTTTGACCAATTAGATATTGGGGATATTATTGAATATAGTTATAGCGCAACTATTAATGGAATCTATGACACTGACCAGTTTTATGCTCATGATTTTTTTCCTAAATTAAAAACAAAGATTTACGTAAGTTCGTTTGCTCCTGCAGAATATAAAAACATTAACACAATTCAATTCCACAACATAGATAGCACTCAATTTACAAAAAAATCCACTCCCAAAGATGGAAACACGATTCAAGAATTTAATTTTGAGTTCAATTATTTAAATCCAATAAAATATAGTCAAAATTGCATAGCAGGAAAAACACTACCACATATTAGTGCCAGCATATATAGTTTAAAAAAAATATATTTTAATGAAACTCTTCAAAATTCAAAATTCTTATATGCCTCAAAGTATAGCTGGTATTTTATTCCTGACTCATTAATTTATAAAGATAAAATTTACGATAACTACAGTGCAGGTATTCGAAAATTTGTTTCAAAATTTCCTGAAAATCCAACTGATAGTTTTAAGATTGAATTCTTTAATCAAGTAGTTGATTCAATCAATGATTATAAATTTATATCTTCAGAGGAAATGCATTATAGTAAAGATGCTCAATATACTTTAAACTCTGCTGAACGTTTAAATAAAAGGCAGCTCGTTGAAGAGTTTTTAACTGATACATATTCTAATATTTTATTTGAAAAGAATATGTTTTATTATTTAGCAAATGTACAAGATAGACGACTTGGGTTCCATTCAACTCAAATTAGAGCTCATGATGAATACGAAATACGTTTTATAGCATTGCCTGTAAAAAAATCATACAAGTTTTATATGCCTCGTTTTAACGGTGTTAAATATTTTCCAGATGAATTACCATTTTATTGTGAAGGCACGAATTGCGCACTTTTCCCTAAAAACACAAAAGCGTCAAAGCAAATTTCGGGCTTACAGAATATGAAATTTATAAAAACACCACTTAGTAATTATAATGAAAACGTGAGAACAGAAAATGCAATTATTAAAGTGAATTTAGACTCATTACATGCTCGTATGCTTATCAAAGAAAACTTAAATGGCCAATTTTCGACGGTATTAAGACATTATTATAACAATGAAAGCATTGATTCTACTATTCAGAAGAATTATTTTAAAAAATGTGTAGAAAAACCAAACGTTACTAATTCAACTATAATAAAAGGAAGTGAATCAAAAGTTTTTCCCTATAAAACATCCTATAATTGTTCAATTCAGATTAAACCAACAAAAGATTCAATAAATTTAAAAAACTGGTTTTCGTTTTTATTTGAAAAAGAAAATTTTAAACAAAAAATTACCCAGGATTATTATCTAGACTTTACATTTACAGATAATTATAATTTTTTATTTGAATTTAATAAAGCGGTTACAGTAATAAATTATGAAGCTTTTAACAAATCTATAACAAATGATTTTTTTGAAATTAATTCTAAATTTGTAAAACAAGAAAACAATAAATATCTATTCACGATTTCAACTAAAGCTAAACAATATTTGATACCAGAGGCAAAAAAGAATTTACTAATAGAGTATGTAGAACAACTTAATGAATTGAATAATTTGACATTAAAATATAGATATTAAGTTTATTAGCGATTAAATAATATTAACTTTGAGAAAATTTTACTAAAAATTGGATATTAAAACAGATATAGCTGAACTAAAATTTGATGGACAACATACATTAGAAATAATTATGCTTGAAAATATTGAGCTAACTATTTTAAATGTAAAACAAACTTTTGAAAAAACTAAAAGCATAACTTGTGGAAAAAAAGTAAAAGTTATATTAGACTTAAGAGGTTTGCAATTCACATATGTGCCAAGTGAGGTAATGGATTACATGGCTAAAAGTGCATTTAATAAATACCAACAAGCGGTAGCCATCATTATTGAAGGTTTAGGGCAAAAACTCTTAGGGAATTTTTACACGAAAATTGTTAAACCTGAAGTTAAAACAAAAATATTTACTAATAACGAAGAAGCTATAGCATGGCTCAATTCAATTAATGAAACCCAAAACGCTTAGGCATTACAACATCCTTGTAAAAGGCAGAGTACAGCGCGTAAACTACCGTGTGTTTGTTCAATCAAAAGCCATGAAGCTAAACCTAACTGGATTAGTAAAAAATTTACATAACGGTGATGTATATATTGAAATTGAAGGCGACGAAGAAAACGTCAATACATTTATTGATTGGTGTTACGTAGGATCACCCTTATCTAAAGTAATTGAAGTTATTTCAGAAGAACAACCAGTTAGAGATTTACAAACTTTTGAATTAAAAAGATAGTAACCTTATTTTAAAATAGTTTTCCATTTTTCAGTTTCAGCATATTCTTTAATCATTGCATTTCTTTCCGATAAAAACTGAGTCATGCATTTTGTCAGAATTAATCTGTTAACTAATTTTCCAATAAAACCTAATGGTGATTGAAATTCAAACACATCTTTCATCAAAACAAAACCATCATGTTGCTCAAAAAAATGATCGTGTTTAAAATTTTTAAAGGCCCCACTTACTTGTTCATCTCTAAAATGGAAAGGTTTATTAAATTGAGATATTTTGGATGTGAGTTCTTGTTTAACGCCAAAATGGATGGCTTCCCAAGTTACCTTATCATTCAATTTTATTAAACCAGAGGTTACTCCTGATATAGCTTTTTCTTTTGTTTTAGAAGTTGTTAGTTGATGAAAATCAATACTACACGACAAATCGAAACAAATATCAATAGTTGATTTAATCTTTGTTTCTAAATGTATAGTTGGCATTAAATATTTTTATTTCAAATACCGCTTATTAGTTAAGCAACAACTTCCTTAACTTTCGTAGCATTTAATATTGCAACTTGTTGTGCAACATTTTGTGCCATTTCTCTAAATGCTAACGCTTGAGGAGTCGTTTCTTGCAAAACTGCCGGGCGACCAGCATCACCAGATTCTCTAATACTTTGCACCAAAGGTATTTGTCCTAATAAAGGTAAATGCATTTCTTCAGCTAAATTTTTAGCACCATCTTTTCCAAAAATATAATATTTATTTTCAGGTAATTCTTCTGGTGTAAAATAAGCCATGTTCTCAACAATACCTAAAACAGGCACATTTAAGGCAGGCAATTTAAATAAAGCTATTCCTTTACGAGCATCCGCTAAAGCAACTGCTTGTGGTGTACTCACAATAACTGCTCCTGTAATTGGAATTGTGCTACATAATGTAATTTGAATATCGCCGGTACCAGGAGGTAAATCAACAATTAAATAATCTAATTCACCCCAATTGGTATCCATAAATAATTGCGTTAACGCTTTTGATGCCATTGGACCACGCAAAGCAATTACCTGATCAGGTCCAGCTAAAAAACCAACTGAATTTAATTTCACACCATAACTTTCAACTGGAGCCATTTTTGATTTCCCATCAAATTCAGATTTTGCAGGCATTTCATTTTGCACATCAAACATAATAGTTTGTGATGGTCCATAAATATCAGCATCAACTAATCCAACTTTTGCACCTTGCTTAGCAAGCGCAACAGCTAAGTTTGCTGAAACAGTAGACTTCCCTACTCCACCTTTACCAGATGCAACAGCAATAATGTTTTTTATTTTAGATAAGGTTGTGTTATCAGTATTTCGTGTAGACGTTACAGTAGCCGTCATATTTACATTAACGATAGCTTCTTTATCTACATAAAATTTTATAGCATTAACACATGCATTGTGTATCATGTCCTTCATAGGACAAGCAGGCGTTGTTAACACAACAGTAAAAGAAACATTCTTACCATCTACAACAACATCTTTTATCATTCCAAGAGTTACTAAATCTTTTTTAAGATCTGGATCGTCAACATATTTTAGGGCGTCAATAACGCTATCAATTGTAATTGCCATTTTTATTTTTTTATAAAGGTACTTAATGTATTCAAATAATTTACAAAACCCATTTTTACAGGTATTTCCCCATGATCTGCACCATCAATACGATGAGCTTCCTGATATAACCCTTTATAGTTTTTATAAACTACTTCGCCATGTGTTTTAATATTTAAAAAATTATCGTTCGTTCCATGTATCCAACAAAATGGTTGAGAAATTGTTTTAATTTCTTCGGCATTATCAATTTTTAAATTTGTAAAAAAAGAACCTGGCATATTTAAACCGCTTCCATCATTAGCCATTACATCCGCTGAAGCAAATGGAGCTTCTAAAATAATTTTTGATGGCGTCATACTACGAGGCTTTGCAGTTAACTCACAAGCTGGTGCAGTTCCCATACTAAAACCATACATTATTAACCGACTATCCGACAAACCACTTATTTTCAACCATTGTAAGGCAGCATCAACATCGGCATATAAACCATCTTCAGTTGTTTTACCTTCGCTTAATCCATATCCTCTATAATCAATCATTAAAACGCCATACTTATTTTTGCCAGAAACATGAGCTAATAATTTTGCACGTTGCCAATAAAAATCCATATGCCATTTATTGCCATGGCAATACATAATTACAGTATCCGTTTTTATTTTTGATATGCTTCCAATGTAAATTGCACTAATTGTGGTTGCAACAGATTCGCTTGAAGCTTTTGATGACAACGTAAATATATGAACTAAAGTATCAGGAATTTGATATGAATTATCTAACACAAAATCGTTTTCACCCGTGTAATTATCTAATTTATATTCAGTTATTTTATCTGTTAAATTGTATAAATTATCATCTAATCTTAAACAAGATGAAAAGATAAAAGCTATTGTTATAATTAAAATTGCTCTCATTTTTAAAATCGACGTGTAAAGTTTAGATAAATCCCAACGGCACCATGCTGTTGTATTCCAACATAATAAACAACATTTGGTTTATTATTTTTATTCATTTGCAAAAATTTTCCTTCTAAAGTGTAACCCCACTTTTTTGTATTATAAGTCATCCCAATATGCGGATTAATTAAAATATGATTTGTTTGTTTTTCGTTATGGGCTTTTGTGGAGGATAATTCAAACCAATTTGTTAAGCCTACATATATAAACCCTTTTTGTTTTAAAATATCTTTATAAAAATTAATGTCTAATTGCGGCCAAGCTCTAAAATTTTTATTCCATTTATCGTAAACCATATTAATAGCCGGATTAATAGTGATGCCAAATTTCAAACTATCGTTTTTATAAAGCTGTTGACAAACGCCTAAATCAGTTTGAAAATTACCAAACAATAACGATGTTAAATGAAGAGAACCAAAAGCTGTTGTTGATTTTGTGATACCTCTTCCATACATAACAGATGTAAATGGAATTGGAGTAACTGCTTTTCCAAAATGAATTAATGGGCCACCAAAACTAGCAGTAATAGCATTTTGTTTTTTTTCTAAGGGTTTTACAAAACGAGTCGGAGTACAATTTTGAAATGAAAATACAATAATCATTACCAAAACATATCCGAAGACTAATCTCATTAAATTTGTTTTGCAAGATTTAATAAATCACTTTCCGCAAAATCTCTTCCCATAATTTGTAAACCAATTGGTAAGCCATTACTATGTAGGCCGTTTGGCACAGAAATAGCCGGGCAACCAACAATATTTGCCTGAACAGTAAAAATATCTTCTAAATACATTTTAATAGGATCAGCACTATTTTTTCCAAATTCAAAAGCTGTTCCTGGTGTAGATGGTGTTACAATAAAATCATAATCAACTAAAATATCACGCGTTTTTTGTCTGATTTTATTTCTAACTTTTTGAGCTTTGCTATAATACGCATCATAATAACCTGCACTCAAAACAAAGGTTCCAAGCATGATACGACGTTTCACTTCTTTACCGAAACCTTCGCTACGCGATTTTTTGTAAGTACTTTCTAAATCAGTAGCATTCGGACTTCTATATCCAAAATGCACACCATCAAAACGTGATAAGTTAGAAGAAGCTTCTGCTGTTGTTAAAACATAATAGGTTGGAACTAAAAAATCTAAATATGGAAAATCAACAGCAGCAATTGTGTGACCATCTTGTTTCAATTTTTCCAAAGCCTCTAATGTTTTTTGTTTAACCTCAGCATCTAAACCATTTGCTTCAACACACTCTTTTAAATACGCAATTTTATATTTTTTAGTTTGACCTAAAGCTTCAGTGTATTTCCCAACTTCTTTTTGAGAAGCGGTTGTATCATATTCATCAGCACCTGCCATTACTTGTAATAATAAGGCCGAATCATCAACCGTTTTAGTAAGTGGGCCAATTTGATCAAATGAAGAACCGTACGCTATTAAACCCCAACGAGAAATTCTACCATACGTTGGTTTTAAACCAACAGTGCCAGTAAAAGAAGCTGGTTGACGAATAGAGCCACCAGTATCAGAACCTAAAGCTACATGACATAAATTTGCGGCAACCGCTGCGGCTGAACCTCCAGAAGAACCACCTGGTACAGTTTTTTCATTCAAAGGATTTAACACTTTTCCGTATGCCGAATTTTCATTGCTACTTCCCATTGCAAATTCATCACAATTTAACCGGCCAATAATAATAGCATCTTCTTTTAATAAACGTTCTACAACTGTTGAAGAATAAAGTGATTCGAAGCCTTCTAATATTTTTGAAGAAGCAGAAACTTTATGTCCTTTGTAGCAGATATTATCTTTTAAACCAACAATTACTCCTGCTAATTTCCCTTGAGTTTTTGTTTTTATTTTAGCATCAACTATTTTAGCCTGTTCCATTGCCGAATTTGAAAACACTTCTAAAAAGGCATTTAAATGTTTTTTTGCTTCGATAGTTTTAATTGATTCTTCAACTAATTGAACGCAGTTTGTTTTACCTGCTAACAAATCTAATTGAAGATTTTCGATGGTTGAAAATGTGTACACTGTTATTTATATTAAATAATAAAAGCGTCAATCAGTTTGAAAGACGCTTTATTTTGTAAATTCTAAATTGATTATTTTTTTTCTATTTCATTAGAATCAGAAGCGCCATCTTTGGCATCTTTAAATTCTTTCATTCCTTTTCCTAAACCTCTCATTAATTCTGGAATTTTTTTTCCTCCAAATAATAAAAGAACAACAACTAAAATAATAATTATTTCAGGTGTTCCTAAAAATGCTAATATGAATCCTTGTGTCATGGTTATAAATTTATGGCACAAATATACGTTTTATTTAGTTTTAAGCAAAATTTCGGAAAACCTCAAAAAACACTTATTTTCCTTTCGATTTCTTACTATATGCGGCGTAAACAGCCTCTAATTCAGTAAACCATTCATTTCCGTATTTTCTAATTAAAGGTTCCTTCAAAAACTTAAAAACAGGCACATTTAAGGAAGAGCCACACTCGCAGGCAGGCTTACAAATGTGCCATGAATGATAATTTACAGCGTCATATTCCTTGTACTCCGTAATGCGAATAGGATATAAATGGCAAGAAATTGGTTTTTTCCAGTCTGTTTTACCATCTAAATAAGCTTGCTCAATTGAACATTTAGCAATATTATTTGAGTCGAAAAACACAAAAGCACATTCTTCACCATCACTTACTAAAGTAGTTGTATAATCTCCATCAGAATCTAAAACATAAGTACCCTGTTTTTCGACTGCTGCAATTCCCTTTTTATTCATATAAGGTTTTGCAATAGGATACACTTTATCTAATAATTTTAACTCTTTTACACTTAATGGTGCGCCACTATCACCAGCAACACAACAAGCACCTTTACAAGCATTTAAATCACATACGAATTTTTTATCGAAAATGTCTTCAGAAATTAATGTATGATTTATTGCTATCATTTTATTTTAAAGGAATTCTAACTAATGTTTCTAATAATAATCCCCAATATTTTTGAACTGAACTAATCTGCACTTGTTCATCGGGCGAATGAGCTCCTGTAATATTTGGTCCAAAAGAAATCATTTGAATATCAGGATAATTTGCACCTAAAATTCCACACTCTAAACCTGCATGGCAAGCACTCACTTTTGCTTCAGTGTGAAATCTTTCTTTGTATAAATCAGCCATTAATTTTACAATTGGTGAAGATGGTTTTGGAACCCAACCTGGATAAGAACCTGCGGCAGTAATATCAGCGCCTAACAATTCAAATGCAGAGGTAATTGAATTTTGCAAATCAATTTTTTCTGAATCAACAGAACTACGCGTTAAACATTGTATTTGATAAACACCATCTTTTACAATAACACGAGCCACATTATTTGATGTTTGCACTAAACCTGCAATATCAGGACTCATACGGTAAATACCAAAAGGACAGGCATAAATGCTACGTAACAATTTATATTGAAATTCAGCACTCATTACCTGAGCTGGAGTTTCAGCATCTGTAATAGCAATTATTAAATTAGGATCAGTTGTATTGTACTCTAATTTTAAAACTGCTTCAAAATTAGAAATGTATTTTTTGAAAGCTTCCTTATTATTTTCTGAAACAGTAACAACAGAAACAGACTCTCTAGGAATTGCATTTCTCAAACTACCACCATCTATAGATGCTATTTCAATTTGCAAATCTTTCGTTAAGGAAAGCAATAAACGGTTCATTAATTTATTTGCGTTTCCTCTTCCCTTATGAATATCCATTCCTGAATGACCACCTCTTAATCCTTTGATGGCAATACTAAAAGCCACTTTATTTTTCGGATTACTAACTTCATATTTACCATTTGCCGTTACATCAATACCACCAGCGCAACCAATAGTTAATTCTTTATCATCTTCAGTATCTAAATTTAACATGATAGAGCCGTCCAATAAACCGCCCTTTAAATTCAAAGCACCTGTCATTCCAGTTTCTTCGTCAATTGTAAAAAGTGCTTCAATGGCAGGATGTGGAATTGTAGTAGATTCTAAAAGCGCCATAATAGAAGCAACTCCTATACCGTTATCAGCACCAAGC
>JAYVIS010000259.1:0-4313 GCA_043769975.1 Bacteroidota bacterium | reverse complement strand
TGAGAAGCTTCCTTTAACACATAATTATCAGGTTGTTTTGAACATGAATTTTCATCATACGGAAATTTATTAAAAGGAACAGCCCCATCTTTTGTCAATAAATCAACAGCCTTGTCAATATAAGTGCCTTGACAACCTTCTAAGCCTATTTGATTATAGGTAAAAGCAGGACTAAAAACAATCTTATTTGGATCTTGACCGGTAGTAACAGCTTCTAATATGGTTCGGGCGGCATAAGTACTTCCCCACCCAACACACGAACCTTGCTGGCCCTGATCACCTGGATTAGGAGCAAATCGCTCTAAAGAAACACGCTCTGGTAATTGTTCATCTGGGCTTAGAGCCGCGTAAACCTCTGTACTATCGTAAATTTTTGGGTCTAAGGTGGCACCTGTGCCATATGATGCGCGTTGTTCAGTATTGTGAGAAGCTCCACCTGAGTTACAACTTCTATAAGCAAAAAATAATCCTCCTATAATTAATACAGGTATTAATAATTTTGGATTTCTTATTAATAAAGGAAGTAACATGCCAATAATGGCTCCGCCTATTCCGCTTCCGCCACCACCATTGCCTCCTCGTTTACCGTCTTGATTTCCGCTGTATCCTTCCGATGAATCATCATCATCCGACATTCTTATTGGCATAGGTTAATTATTTTATTTATTGAAAAATTAAGAATATAAAAATAATAATAAACTAAGAGTAATAAGTAATAAATATGAACAAAAAAGCCCAATTTATTTGTTATTTTTGCTCGTTAGGTTAATTATTATGGCAAAAACAACAACACAAAAAACAACAACTTTTTCTGGTAACACAGCTGAAAAAACGATGTTTGATAAAATTGAAAAGTGGGGAGAAAAAAATGAAACAAAACTATTTTATGGTTTTTTAGTTATATCTCTTTTGTTTTCAGTGATGCTCTTTAATGCGCGAATTAGTGAGGCTCATGATGATGCCTTATACTTAGAAGGAGGATGGCGTTATGTGAATGAATTTCCGAATTATTTTTATACCCAAAATGCTCCACTGTATGTTATGTTTTTGGGCTTAATGACTAAAATATTTGGCTTTAAATTGCTCTTATTTAAGTTTATAAATGTTGTTTTTAATTTTTTCGCAGTATTCTTTTTCTATAAATCTTTTGTAAGACGTATACCATTTGTTGTTCTAGTGCCAGTTATGTTGTTTGTTAGTTGCAATCATCTTATTCAATATTTTGCTAGTATGACTTTTACAGAAGCATTTTATTTGTTTTTGCAATCACTTTTTTTCTTTTTCTTTTTTAAATTATATGATGCTTTGCAAGATGAACCTAATGGTTTAAAACACTTAAAAAAATGGGTGATGCTTGGCTTGTTTACTTTTTTAATTGCAACCTGTAAAAGTGTGGCAATTGTTGCTGTTCCTGTTTTAATGCTATTTTTTGTTTTAGAAAAACAATGGAAAAATGCTGGTTTAGCATTAGGTAGTTATTTAATATTTAAAATACCGTACGAATTAATCGTCAAGTTAATTTGGGGAACACAAAATCAATTTGCTGGTCAAAGTAAAATTTTATTATTAAAGGATCCTTATGATAAAGCCTTAGGAAATGATGATATGGCCGGTTTTATAGGTCGTTTTTTTGATAATTGTAATTTGTATTTAGGAAAACGTTTTTTTGAATTATTGGGTTTCCGTTCAGAAAATCCTCAGGCAATGCAAACGGTACAGGGTTTTGAAAAATTAAAAGGGGAGTATAGTATGGTTGCATTTATTGTAGTTGTTGTTGTTCTATTCTCATTATTTAAAGTATTTAAGCAAAAAAACAAACCATTAGTATTTTTTGGATTATTTACCGGAGCTCAATTATTATTGTCATTTGTGATTCTTCAAGCTCGTTGGGATCAGCCTCGTATTATTTTAATATGCATGCCTATTATGCTTATTTTAATATATAATTTGTTTTATTCCTCTGTAAAAAAAACAGGAATGGGGCAATTAATTTATATTGCTATTGTTGGCATCATTTCTAGTTCGATATTATTAGCATCCATCAAAAGAGGTTCTGCTAATATTCCAATAGTAAAGAAAAATTTTGCAGGAAATATTTTTTATGGTTATACACCTGATTGGCAAAACTTTTTGAAGTGTAGCAAATGGTGCGCTGATAGTTTGCCACCAAATACGCTGGTTGCTAGTCGGAAAGCTCCTATGAGTTTTGTTTACGCAAATGGTAAAAAGTTTTTCCCAATTTATAGTGTGATAAAAAAAGATTCATTAACGAATCAATCAAACCCGGATAGTGCCTTAGCTTTTTTTAATGAAAAAGGTGTTACTCATATTATGTTAGCAAGTTTGAGGATAAATCCAAATGAAAATTCGGGGCAAGTGATAAATACATTGCACAATATTGCTCAGCCTATTATGGAAAAATATCCTAATAAACTCAAACTTATCCATACCGAAGGTTTAAGTGAACAAACGTATTTATTTGAAATTACAAAATAAATGGAATCATCATTCAGTATTAAATTAGGAAATTTTTTATTTAAAAATTGTTTCCCACTTTATAAAATAACCTACCAATCGTTTAAACAAAAGCAGGATGCTTTTGAAATTTCTTTAATTAAGAAGTATACAAAACCAAATGACACCGTGCTTGATATTGGCGCAAACATTGGTTTTTATGCTGAATTACTTTCAAATGCTGTTGGTGTAAATGGTAAAGTACATTGCTTTGAACCTGATACAACTAATTTTAATTATTTAAAAAAACGCTGCGTTAATTTAAAAAATGTAAGCATAAACAATAAAGCCGTTTCTGATAAAACAGGAGTATTAAAAATATATACGTCCAAGCAATTAAATGTTGATCATCGTACTTATAAGCCCGATGATTATGATCAGGAAATTGATATTGATGCTATTGCGATTGATGATTATTTGAACGGACAATTAGTAAACTTTATTAAAATGGACATCCAAGGTTTTGAAATGAGTGCTGTAAAAGGTATGCATAAAACATTGGAAAGCCCTGATTTAAAAATGCTTTCAGAGTTTTGGCCTTACGGAATGCGAAAAGCAGGAACAAGTGTTTTAGACTATTTTCAATATTTAAAACAATACAATTTTTTTATTTACTTAATCGACACTAATACCTTAACCGAATTAACGGAAGATAAAGTAAAATCATTTTTGGATTTACCAGAAAGTAGTTATATGAATATTTTTGCAAGTAAAACTCGTGTTTAAAAAATATACCATAGATTTTGATTTAGATGATCCAAGAGCAAGCTTGGCACATCGCACAATTATTTTAGAAAAACCGTTTTTAAAACGATTGTATACCGAATGGTATCAACAATTTATTTCTGTTTCTAAATCGGTTGGAAAAGGTATTTATTTGGAAATAGGCTCTGGTGGCGGATTTTTGAAAGATGTATTTCCTGAAGTGGTTACATCTGATATTTTGGATTTACCAGTTGTAGATAAAGTATTTAGTGCTGAGGAAATGCCCTATAAAGAAAATGAATTAGGCAGTATTATGATGTTAAATGTATTTCACCATATACCACGACCTTATTTATTTTTAAATGAAGCGCAACGAACGTTAGTAAAAGGTGGAAAAATTATTATGATTGAACCAGCTAATTCTAATTTAGGACGATTTATTTATAAACGATTTCACCACGAACCATTTGAGGAAAATGGGCCAAGAGAAATTAAAGCTGGTAATCCTTTGAGTAATTCGAACCAAGCTTTACCACACATTTATTTTGAAAGAGATTTAGATTTATTTGCAAAAGATTATCCTCAACTTAAAATCAATAAAATAACGTATCACACCCCATTTATGTATGTGTTGAGTGGTGGCGTTTCTCGCAGTTCGTTAATCCCATTTTTTATGTATGGTTTTGCAAAGGGTATGGAATGGTTAGTTAAGCCATTTAGTAAACAATTAGGATTATTTTGTACGATTGAAATAGAAAAGATTTAAGCTTTTTTTCTTTACCATTAATAATAGCATAATATCCAACTCCGACCTTTGCTAAATTCAAATTACAAATCAATTTTAATCGATTTGTCTTATTTTTTTTACTTAAAATCTTTATCATTAATAATTAATTCATAATTAGCATCTCCTGCAGAGCAATAATTGTTGTTTTTTAAAATAATTGATTCTTTCCAATTTTTCCTATTAAAAAAATCAATTTCTAGTTTTTTATTTGACGACACCTTTAATTTTTTAAAAAAAACATTAATAAGACTATCCTTATAATAATCCTTGTAACAATGAAGCATTAATATTTTTTTTTCAAAACTAG
>JAYVIS010000258.1:0-2412 GCA_043769975.1 Bacteroidota bacterium | reverse complement strand
GTTTTCTATGTATTGTAATGCTTCTTGAGAGTTTTTAAAACTTTTCACATTGGTAATTTGATTTGCATCTCCAAACAGGCTAGTAGTAATTGTTAAATTAGCATTGCTGTAAAAACTATTATTATAATCTGTTAAGGCAGATTTAAACAAATTTACAATCCCAGCATCGTCGGCACAAACAATAACAACTACATGGGGCGAATTTAGATCTAAACTAAACGTATCTTTCATAATAACGTTAGCAGTGGATGTTGAAACTGCATCATTTGGGTGTTGCATATTATAAATAACTTCTAAAATTTCTTGGGCTTGTTTAGTTACTTTATCTTTTGGATACAGTACTTGTAAGTTTTTTAAAGCTGCATCTAAAGAGTCCATTCCTTTTAATTTACCAATACACATTGCCCTAATAAAGGCAAATTTTGGAGCGTAATCGTTTTTCCCAAATTTCGACTCTGCCTCATTACATTTTGCATAAGCGCTGCTAAAATTATTTAACGAATAATCATTGTATGTATCCGTATAAAATAGTTCTACTTCTCCTTTTTGAGCATTTTTATCTGCAATATATTTTGGATTTTTTATTATCTGGGCATACTCACTATTTGGGTATTCATTTAATAATTTGTTCTTATAATAGTCTGCTTGTGATTGATTTTTTGCGGATGTATAAATACGATATAATTGATAATAGGTTGATAGTTTATACTTATGTTCAGCAAAGCGATTATTTAATTCTTCAAATGTAAATATGGCTTTTTTGTTATTATTTAATTCTTCTTTATAGGTGCTAGCTAAATTATAATACGAGTCAATAATAATTTTATTTGATACCTGAATTAATGAATCGTTTAATGGTAAATCAGACAGGTAATAAGCTGCTGTTTTTTTATTTGTAGGAATTTTATTTTTGTTTACAGAAACACTTTGTGAAACAGTATCGTTGGGATTTGTTTGATTATCGATGGTTAGTGCTTTTTGACTACGTCTCCAATCATCTTCTAATTTTCTATTTCCCCATTTTTTTATAAAATCGTTTATACCAAAACTTAATGTAGTTTGATTGTAAAAATACCAATCACCTTTAACACCATTGCTAATTGTAGGAAGCCCATTGTTTGGAATACTGTTGTTATTTGGGTTTGAATTTTGCGAGTTTAATAAATCTAAAGATTCTTTTTTGTCAAGTTCATCTTGTTCAATCTTCGCAATCATTTTTTCAATAAACTTTGTTCTTGCAGTTTCAGGCATTCTAGCAACCTTTTGTAAACTGTCCTCTCTTTGAATAGATTTAATATAGCCTACTAAAGTTTCTAAAGTTTCTTTACGCTTACTAATAACCGCATAATCTTTATAATCTTTAGGCAACGTAATAAGTGTACTGTCATAGTATGCGCCAGAAAGCGAGTAATTTGCTAATTCAAAATTTATTTCGCCGAGCTTTAAATAAGATAATGCTTTTTGTTTTGGATTTTGTGTACTGTTTTTTATGGATAACTTGTAATTAGCAATCGCTTGACTTTCATTTTTTTCTTTTTCGTAAATCTCACCCAATGTATAATAAATTACATCTAGATATTCCTCATTTTTTATATCACGAGTCATCGCCAATAAATCCTTTTTTACTTTAGATACATTGCCTGATTTAACATCAAATAATCTTGCTAATTTCATTTTAGCATTAAATACAAGATCATAATCTGGTTTTAGTGCAATTACTTTTTTATAAAATTGAATTGCTTTTTTATTCTCTTTTCGTTCTTCATGTAACTGGCCTAAAATAAAAGAGTAACGTGCTCTGGTTTTTTTTGAAGGTTTATTATTTATGCTTGTTATGAATTTCGAAAATGGATTGGTTTTTTTTGATTCCCCTCCTTTTAAAGATTTTAATAAAGCTTGCTCAGCTTCGTAATACATTCCACGTTTTATATAATAATCCGCTTGCACAGCAGGCAATTCTTTGATAGCGTATTTCGATATTTTTTTATCTTCCTTTAGTAAACTTAAAACTGGTTCTGCTTGCGATGGCGCTCCAATTTCATTGTATGATCTAGCAAGCCAAATCATAGCCTTATATTTATCTCTTGATTTATAACTCCTAATAACGTATTCAAACGCTTCTATGCCCGAAAAAAACTCTCGCTTATAAAAATGCGAAATACCAATAACATTCCAATTGTTATCTATCCATCTGCCAGCTGTTGTAATTTCGCTACCATTTTTTTTATCCTTAATAGTGTGTCTTTGAATACACGTTGATGATTTTTTTATGGCTTTATCAAACTCAGGAAAAGTAGCTTTGGCTGATTCATTTGTGGGAACTAAAAAAACAGGCAATAATTGATCATAATCATATTTGTAGGAAGTTCTGATTTTATCTTCACCTTCTTTAATGCTTTCAGTGGCATAATA
>JAYVIS010000257.1:0-2285 GCA_043769975.1 Bacteroidota bacterium | reverse complement strand
CTTTTCTATTGGATTTAAAGAATCAAAATACAATGAAAGTGAGTATGCAAAAAAGGTTGCAACGCATATAGGTTCTAATCATCATGAATTTATTCTTTCATTGGATGAAGTTAAAAAACATATTCCAACTCTATTCGACATATATGATGAACCCTATTCTGATTCGTCAGCTATACCTACTATGCTGGTTTCAAAAATGGCTAAACAGCATGTAAAAATGGTGCTTTCAGGTGATGGTGGAGATGAACTTTTTATGGGTTACGGTGCATATAAATGGGCAAGTAGATTGAATAACCCCATGCAAAAAACGGCCTTAACAGTAGCCATGTCATTGTTGAAATTTAAAGATGACCGATATAAACGCATCGCTAAACTTTTAAATTCAAATTATGCATCGCATATACAATCGCATATTTTTTCTCAGGAACAAGGGTTTTTTAGTGAACAAGAAATATCCCTTCTATTTGCTCAGAAAACACAATTAATGAAGAATCTGATACCTCTTAAAAACTATACAAATAGGGTACTAAGTTCTGCAGAGATACAGGCGTTGTTTGATCTGGATTATTATTTAAAAGATGATTTATTAGTTAAAGTTGATCGTGCATCTATGTATAATTCATTGGAAGTACGGGTGCCATTTCTTGATTCAACTATTATTGAATATGCTTTAAATATTGACCCTTCAGTTAAAATAAAAAATAAAACAGGCAAGTATATTTTACAGCAGGTTTTGTTTGATTATATACCGCAAGAGTATTTTAATAGACCTAAATGGGGATTCTCAATTCCTTTGCGTGAATGGTTATCAAACGAACTATCATATCTAATAAATGAGTATTTATCGTATGAGCAGGTAAGTAACGCAGGGCTTATTAATCCGGATGTAACCATGCAGTTGATACATAAGTTTAAAAATGGTCAAGTTCATTTATATAATAGAATATGGAATTTAATTATTCTCCATCGTTGGTTTAACAATCATAAACAAATGCTACATGAATCTTAAGAATATTCTATATCTTACTTATGATGGACTTACTGATACGCTAGGGCAATCACAAATAATACCTTATTTAGTTGGATTGTCAAAACAAGGTTTCTGCATTTCAATTATTTCGTTTGAGAAAGCTGATAAGCTGGATCAACACAAGCAACTAATTCAAACAATTCTAGATACAGCCTCAATAACTTGGTATCCAATAATTTTTAAAACATCACCTCCATTTATTTCAACAATATTAAATTTAAGAAGACTCAATGCTCTTATTAAATTGATACTACAAACACGTACTATTCAATTGATACATTGCAGAAGTTATTTAACAACTATGGTAGCATTAAACTTTAAAACAAGTAGTCGTGCACTTTTATTTGATATTAGAGGTTTTTGGGTAGATGAGCGTATTGATGGTGGTATATGGAATATACAAACCTCTGTTTATAGATATATTTATACGCTACTTAAACGTCTTGAGAAGGTGCTGTTTAATAAAGCCAATCATATTATATCTCTTACTCATTTAGGGAAACAAATTATACAAAACACCTTTTTTGAAAGTGAACAAGCAAAACAGGAACATCCAATTACGGTAATACCATGTTGTGTTGATACGGAGGTGTTTAATAAAGCCAATCTTTCACCATTAAAGTTGCAAGAATATCGAACCTCATTATCAATTAAAACAGACGATATTGTTATATCATATTTAGGGTCAATTGGAACCTGGTATATGCTTGATGAAATGTTATTGTTTTATAAGACATTGCTTGTTAAATATCCATTGGCTAAATTTTTATTTATTACACAAGATAATCCTAGTGTTGTAACAACAAAAGCAAGTGAGTTAGGCATTCCTGCTCAACAAATAGTTGTTGTGTCGGCACAACGCGCCGAAGTGCCTTATTTATTAAGTTTATCAAGTGCTTCATTATTTTTTATTACACCTACTTTTTCTAAAAAAGCATCATCACCCACAAAACAGGGCGAAATAATGAGTCTTGGTATACCAATAATTTGTAATGATGGAGTAGGTGATACAGGTCAGATAATTAAAGAATCAGCATGTGGTATTCTGTTAGAAACACTTACTGTTTCATCATTTGAAAAGGCTGTAGAAAACTTCGATCAGCTTCTGCAAATTCCTCCTGAAAAAATTCGTACTATTGCTTTACAGAAATTCTCTTTAGAAAATGGAGTTGAATCATATAGCAATGTTTATAAACAAATAGAAAAATTATTAATATGAATGTTTTATTACTTGGATCGGGTGGACGTGAACATG
>JAYVIS010000256.1:0-5518 GCA_043769975.1 Bacteroidota bacterium | reverse complement strand
AATTATAAGTGTTTGTTAAATATATAAATGCATGATAGCTTAATTTTGTAATATCTAATTCTGCTATAAACGCTCTGTTATTAAGTGCTTCCACATCTTCCATTATAAGTGTGAAATCAATGCCTTGTGTTTCAATTTTTTTATGAACGAGTGCGTCAAAAATAAAACAATCATTGGGGCAAGGAGAAAAACCGAGGGTAAAGTTCATAGGTTGGCTATTGAGATGACAATATAAAATTAGGTAAACTTTTAAATTAAAGAAATTTCATTTTTCGGATTACACATTTTTTAAAAAAGTAATAAGAAAATCATTTAAATTTTGAATGGCTAATGGCATTTGCCAATTGGCTTTATCACGTTTTTCAACATAGTTTGAAATAGCTCTAATTTGCAAAAAGTTATTAATGTTATTTTCACAAGCAGCAAAAAATGCAGCGCCTTCCATACTTTCAATTGTTGGGTTATATAATTCAATTACTTTTGAAATGGAGATATCGTTACCATGAATGGTATTCACCGTTATACCTTTTACTTTTTTTAAAAGGTTAATCATAAAATATGATTCTTTTTTATTTACAGTAAATCTATGCTCGCCAGGAAGATTTAATTGATCGTATGTTAAAAAAGTCTCTCCATTTTCTGCGCCTAATTCACTTAGTATATCTTCAGTAACATTTACAAGTTCCCCTAATTCTAAATTTTTATCAAAAGCACCACAAACGCCGGCATTAATTACTAAATCGTAAGAGCTTTTATTATATTTACCCATCATATAGGCCGTATTTACCATTCCAATCCCTGTAATTAAAACAGTAATTGTGTTGCCCAGTGGTGCATTTATCGCTTTATTTACGCCAACAATAGCATTCTCAATTTCTAAAAAATCCAGTAATGGTTTAACCTCAAATTGAGTTGCTGATACGATAAGAATATTCATTTATATTAGTATTTTTACAACCGTTAATTTACTATGATTTATATTACCCGCAAAGAACATTTTAATGCTGCTCATAAATTATTTAATGAGGCTTGGAGTGAAGAAAAAAATGATGCTATTTTTGGCAAATGTGCTAATAAAAATTGGCATGGTCATAACTACGATTTATTTGTTACCGTTAAAGGTAACGTAAATCCTGATACTGGCTTCGTTGTTAATCTAAAAGATTTAGGTTCTATAATTCGCACGGATGTTACTGAAGTTTTAGATCACAAAAACTTAAATTTAGATGTAAAAGGGATGTTTGCAATGCCTTCAACAGAAAATGTTGCTATCTTTATTTGGAATATTTTAGCTCCAAAAATTAAAGAAATGGGCGCTGATTTACATTGTATTAAGCTTTATGAAACAGAAAGTAATTTTGTGGAATATTACGGCGAATAAACAATTAGTGTTTTTTAGTGTTACTATAAAAAAATTAAAGAGATGTTAAACGAAGAATTCGAACACGATATTACAGGTTACAAAAAAATAGACCAATTCAATGATAAATTAGTTGATTCTATTTCGGATATGTACAAAAACATTTTAAGCGATGTTGGCGAAGATGCTGAAAGAGAAGGTTTGGTTAAAACTCCTATTAGAGCAGCAAAAGCCATGCAGTTTTTAACGCAGGGTTATGATTTAAATCCTGCTGAAATTTTGCGTTCAGCCATGTTTAAAGAAGATTATAGCCAAATGGTCATTGTAAAAGATATTGAAGTTTACAGTTTGTGTGAACATCATTTATTGCCATTTTTCGGAAAAGCTCATATCGCTTATATTCCAAATGGACAAATAGTTGGTTTAAGTAAATTGCCTCGCGTTGTGGATGCCTTTGCTCGCAGATTACAAGTTCAAGAAAGACTAACCAATGAAATTAGAGATTGTATACAAGACACATTAAATCCTTTGGGTGTTGCTGTTGTTATCGAATGTTCGCACTTATGTATGCAAATGCGTGGTGTTCAAAAGCAAAACAGTGCAACAACAACATCAGCTTTTAGTGGTGAATTTTTAAAACCAGTAACTCGTAAGGAGTTTATTAGTCTTATTAGTACTAAGCTTCACTAAGCTAATTTCAGTTAGAAATATTTATTTTCAAATTTTATCAGAAATAAATGGTTTATCGCCATTTATTTTTTTTATTTGTATAAAGTTTTAAAAATAAAATTATGTACGGAAATTTCAAAAATCATTTACAAGCTCAATTAACTGAAATAGAAGAAAACGGTTTGTTCAAAAAGGAACGTGTCATTACAACACCACAAGGTGCTTCTGTAAAAGTTAATAATCAGGAAGTTATTATATTTTGTGCTAATAATTATTTAGGATTATCATCTCATCCAAAAGTAATTGAAGGTGCTAAAAAGGCTTTAGATTCTCATGGTTACGGAATGTCATCCGTTCGTTTTATTTGTGGAACTCAAGATATTCATAAAACACTCGAAAAAAAGATTGCTACTTTTTTAGGGCAAGAAGATACTATTTTATATGCTGCAGCCTTCGATGCTAATGGTGGTGTTTTTGAACCATTGTTTGGCGAAGAAGATGCAATTATTTCTGATGAATTAAATCATGCTTCTATTATTGATGGCGTTCGTTTGTGTAAAGCACAGCGTTACCGTTATAAAAATTGCGACATGGCCGATTTAGAAGAGCAATTAATAAAAGCTCAAGCTCAACGTTACCGAATTATTGTGACGGATGGCGTTTTTAGTATGGATGGTTTTGTAGCTCCTTTAGATAAAATTTGCGATTTAGCTGATAAATATAATGCTCTTGTAATGGTTGATGAAAGTCACGCTTCTGGCTTTGTTGGTAAAACAGGAAGAGGAACGATTGAATTAAAAAATGTAATGGATCGAGTTGATATTGTTACAGGCACTTTAGGTAAAGCGTTAGGTGGTGCCATGGGTGGATTTACATCAGCAAAAAAAGAAGTGATTGAAATTTTACGTCAACGTTCTCGTCCTTATTTGTTTTCAAATTCATTAGCACCTAGTATTGTTGGTGCAAGTATTGCAGTGTTTGATATGCTGAGCGAAACAACTGAATTACGTGATCAATTAGAATTCAATATTAATTATTTTAAACAAGGTTTACGAAAAATAGGATTAGAATTTAAAGAAGGTGATTCTGCTATAGTTCCTGTAATGCTTTATGATGCAAAATTAGCACAAGTGTTTGCCGATAAATTATTATTGGAAGGTATTTATGTTATTGGATTCTTTTTTCCAGTTGTTGCAAAAGGTCAGGCACGTATTCGTGTTCAATTATCTGCAGCTCACACTCAAGCTCATTTGGATAAGGCATTAATAGCTTTCGAAAAAGTTGGTAAAGAATTAGGCGTGATTAAATAAATTAATATTTTTTTAAATTGAAACGCTCAGCTATTGTTAGTTGAGCGTTTTTTTTATGTTTTTTTATTGGGCGTTTCCCTGCGGGTCAGGCTTTTCGTTGCAATCTTTTTTCTTACCTCAAAAAGGATTTCCACTTCAATCCTTAACGCAAAATGGATTTTGGTTTTTAATGCAATATCTTAAAAATTAATTCTCTCATTAATTCTCCTTTATCAGTTGCACCGTTATTTACACCTTTTGTTTTTAAATCGTATTCTTTTAAATATTTAAAAATATCTTTCAGTTTACCTGTGCTATAATTTTGTGCGGCTTTTGCAAAACCATCCACAAAAAAAGGATTTACACCAAGTGTTTGCGCTACTGAAAATTTTGATTTATCAGGAGCAAAATGATAAATCAAAATTTTAGAAAAATAACCATACAAAATAGTTAATGTCATTACAGAGGGGTGTTCTTTTTCGTTTGCGGAAAAATAATTAATAATTCTGTTTGCTTTTAAAATATCTTTTTTAGCAAGTGCGTCTTGTAATTCAAACACATTAAATTCTTTACTAATACCAATGTTATCTTGTATTAAATCCGTTGTAATTTCTTCGCCTTCTTTTAAATTTATAACCAACTTTTCTATTTCGTTGGTAATTTTAGATAAATCATTTCCTAAAAATTCAGCAAGCAAAAATGCAGCTTTAGGTCCAATTTTAAATTTTTGATCTTGTACAGTTGTTGTTATCCATTCGGGTAACTGATTATCGTAAAGTTTTTTTGTTTCTAAAAAAGCATGATTTTTTTGTAATGATTTGTAAGTCGAACTTCGTTTATCTAATTTTTTGTATTTGTAACAAAATACTAAAATGGTAGATGCTTGTGGATGTTGTAAATAACTTGCTAAAGCATTTGAAGATGTTGCACTTCCTTTTTTTAATGTTGTTGGTTCAGCATCCTCTTCATCATCATCAGCTCCGCCTGTGCTTTTTCCTAATTCTTTTAAGTTTTGAGCTTCTTTCACAATAACAACTTGGTATTCGCTCATCATGGGAAAGCGTTTGGCAGCCGAAATAATTGTATTTAAATCAACATCTTTTCCGTACAAAATGGTTTGATTAAATTCTTGTTCATTTTCATCCAACACATTTTTTTCAATATAGTCGCTTATCAAATCAATGTAATAAGCTTCTTCTCCGCTTAAAAAATAAACGGGTTTAAAAATCTTGCGTTTTAGGTCGGTTAATATTTGTGTAACTTCTTTCATTAGTTAAAGCGCTTACTTACTTCTATCAATCAATTTTTCTAATATGTCAATAGCCGATAAACTAATGACTGTTCCTGGTCCAAATATGCCTGATACGCCTGCTTTATATAAGAAATCATAATCTTGTTGCGGAATTACACCACCTGCAATAACCATAATATCTTCTCTACCATATTTTTTTAATTCTTCAATTACTTGTGGAACTAAGGTTTTATGTCCAGCAGCTAAAGAAGAAACGCCTAACACATGAACGTCATTTTCAACTGCTTGTTTTGCTGCCTCAGCAGGTGTTTGAAATAGTGGGCCAATGTCAACATCAAAGCCCATATCTGCAAAACTAGTAGAGATAACTTTCGCGCCTCTATCGTGTCCGTCTTGTCCCATTTTAGCAATCATAATACGTGGGCGACGACCATCTAATTCTGCGAATTTGTCGGCCAGTTCTTTTGCTTTTAAAAAATGTTTATCCATGCTTATTTCTTTACTATAAACTCCTGCAATACTTTTAATATTTGCTTTATATCGTCCATAAACTTTTTCTAATGCATAAGAAATTTCTCCTAAACTACAACGTAATCGTGCGGCGTTAATTGCTAATTCTAATAAATTTCCTTTGCCAGTTTTTGCTGATTCTGTTACTGCATTTAAGGCTTCTTCTGCTTGAGTATTATTTCTTTCAGCTTTTAATTTTGCTAAGCGTTCAAGTTGTTGAATTCTAACTTTATTATTGTCAACATCTAATATTTCGATGGTTGTTTTTTCATCTGTTTGATATAAGTTAACGCCAACAATAATATCTTTTCCACCATCAATACGCGCTTGTTTACGTGCCGCAGCTTCTTCAATACGCATTTTAGGAATGCCTGTTTCAATGGCTTTTGCCATTCCACCAAGCGATTCAACTTCTTCAATTAATTCCCATGCTTTGTT
>JAYVIS010000255.1:0-9541 GCA_043769975.1 Bacteroidota bacterium | reverse complement strand
CCAATTTGGCATATTTAATAAAAAATCAACCAATGCTTTGTTAACACCATATTTAAGTTTAGCTTCTGTTTTTCTAGTTTTAAATTTTTCGTTTTTGTCTAGATAACCAGTAGTTCTCATTTCATATGCGTCAATTATTTTTCCTTTTTCGTCAATTGTAATTTTGTATGTTACCTCAAAAGAAGTATAGTTTTTTTTTAAAGCTTTCTTAGGAAGAATAAAATTGGAGTTTATGTATTCATTGGGAGTTTTACCACTTCCCATAAATTTTGCACGATTATTTACAGTATGATATATCCCTTTATCGTTTGGGCTTAGTTGATCCTCATCAAATGTAAACCAGCTTTTGTTTTTTCCATTATTAATAAATTCAAAATCTGTTTTTATTGTTCCGTCTTGCCTATAATATGTCCAACGTCCTTTTTTTACACCACTAATGTATTGCCCTTTGTTTTGCAGTGTGTCCGTTAAAAAGTAATCTTTTATTAAAACGGTTGAATCATTAATTTTTTGTTTTGTACCATAAAAAGAAGCAATGTCTTTGGTCTTAACTGGTTTCCAGTCTTTGTCATAGAATGTTGTATCGATTTTCTGAGAATATACATTGAATGATATGCTGAATATTGTCAATAAAATTGTTTTGAGCATGTTTTTGATTGTATTTAAAAATTTGTATTTACTTTTTTGTTGTTATTTCAGTTTTTTTTGAAACTTAGTTATCGAAATATTACTAACAAAGCTATAATTTTATTAGGCATTTGCAATCAATATAATATTGTCAATCTCAGAGGAACCTTGTCATTTAAAAATTCTTTATGAAAATGATTAAATTGAATTTATCGTGTTATTATTCACTTTGTTCCATTTTAGTTCTTTCCTCGTTTAAAATTTTATGTAACTCCTCGTTATTTGGATCTGCAATTGAGTTTTTTAATGCGTTAGCATAATTAATGTGATTTCTGTATTTTATATTAATAAATGTCGATTTAGGTGTCAAAACAAGCACGA
The DNA here is from genome assembly GCA_043769975.1 of Bacteroidota bacterium. GTDB lineage: Bacteria > Bacteroidota > Bacteroidia > B-17B0 > Aurantibacillaceae > UBA4416. The sequence goes on along the minus strand of JAYVIS010000255.1, from coordinate 8,533 downwards.
GTCCAAGACCTCCAATTAATGCCGTTCTCTTAAAGATTGGTAAATAAAATTTTGATTTATTATTAAAATATTTTATTGACCCAATAATTAAAACGATTAATAGTCCTAACAGTCCAACTCCTAAATTAACAGTAGAGCCAGGCCAAGAAAGTAATTTAAATAAAATACCAATTGCAGTAAGTGCAAGAGCTAGACCTGCACCAATTGAACCTATTAATCTCTGTGAAGTTATGCCTTTGTAGCTTTCTTTTTTAAATATATTTCTAAGTTTAATATTATTAAATAGAGCAAAACCAAAATAAAAGTAAATTGTCGTCAAGAAACTAATTGAAAATACTGTTAATACTGTACCTCCTGGAACTAAAAAAAAATTGAGTGCAATTGCTATAATTGAAATTATCAATATTGTTAATTCGGTTTTTTTCATTTTTTACGTTTATTTTTTATAATAGCAATTAATATATAAATCGTCAAACTTTCATCATCCTTATATATAATTTATCGAAAGGTAATGATGTTTTCCATAAAGAATCTTTTTTTTTATTTGCGTTAAGGAATGAAGTGAAAATCCTTTTTGAGGCACGAAAAAAGATTGTAACAAAAAGCCTGGCCGAAGGCAACGCCCTAATAATAAAACCCTCCTCCTAATGCAAACTTCTAAAAATAGTAAAATAAAAAATTACCCTTTTAGTTTAATCAAGGCAAATACGCTATAGTTAAGCATATCCATGTAGTTGGCATCAACACCTTCACTGATAATGGTTTGGCCTTTATTATCTTCGATTTGTTTTACTCTAAAAATCTTCATTAAAATTAAATCGGTTAAAGAGCTGATACGCATATCGCGCCATGCTTCACCATAATCGTGGTTTTTATCTTCCATCAATTGTTTGGTAATACCAACGTATTTAGTGTATAAACTAGCCACTTCATCATAAGGTAATTCCACACGTGTGTCGTTTGCTAATTCAAGCTGAATAAGCGAAATCACACAATAGTTAATAATACCAATATATTCGCCGGTAATATCATCTACTACTTTTTGCGTTCCTTTTTCTTCAATACTCTTGATGCGTTGTGCTTTTATAAAAATTTGATCGGTTAAAGAGGTTGGTCGTAAATTGCGCCAAGCTGTGCCATAATCTTTCATCTTTTTTAAAAAGAGTTCTTTGCACATATTTATTGCCGAATCGTATTGTTTTGATGTTGTATTCATAGTATATTTAGAAATGCTAATCTATGCCAAATATACATATAATTTAGTCCAACATACTTGTTCTTTTTTACCAATACTTCCTTAAAAAATAGTTCCATAGTCTTAGCTATGCAACGATTTTTTAAATTGTCTTGATTAAAAATTACTTCGTATCTTTAAACTAAATCACTTCTATATTTGACATCAGTAAAAATGTACAAAACGTATTTAACAAATGGTAAACAATTGAGTTTTAATAAACCTCAAGTGATGGCCATTATCAATTTAACACCCGATAGTTTTTATGATGGAGGAAAATTTTCGTCGGTTACCGATGTATTAAAAGATGCTGATGTAAAAATTAGGCAAGGTGCTACCATTATTGATGTTGGTGCAGTTTCGTCAAAACCAAATGCTAAACTTGTTTCGGCTAAAGATGAAATGGTTCGTTTTAAAGAACCATTGATAAAGTTGAGAAAAGAATTTCCTCACATTATTATTTCGGTGGACACCTATTTGGCTGAAGTTGCCGATATGGCAATTTCGCTTGGAGCTGATATTATAAATGATATTTCGGGAGGAACTTTGGATGAGAATATGATTGATTTGGTTGCGAAAAATGATATTCCATATATTATGATGCATATGCAAGGCACGCCACAAACCATGCAACAAAATCCAACTTACAAAAATGTAGTCACTGAAATCAATTCATTTTTCGAATCTGCTATTAATACTTGCAAAAGCAAAGGCTTTGATAAATTAATATTAGATGTTGGTTTTGGATTTGGAAAAACCCTAGAGCATAATTTTCAATTACTGAAACACATGCAAGACTTTAAACACAATGGTTTTCCTTTATTAGTTGGTTTATCAAGAAAATCGATGGTGAACAAAGTCATACACACAAATCCAAACACGGCATTAAACGGAACGACTGTTTTAAATACCTTGGCCTTAAATAATGGTGCGAGTATTTTAAGGGTTCATGATGTGAAGGAAGCTAAGCAAGCCATTGATTTGTGGAGCTTTTATGATAGTGTAGATTAAAAAGATAATGTATTAATTAAATGAATTTTAGTTATTTATGAAAACATTAAAAGAATCAAGTTTTACAGAAAACCTTACACCATTAAAATCGCTTATTTTTCAATTTGAAAAATCTTACGATGAAGAAAAAAAGAAATTAATTAATTCTTTCCTCGCTTCGAAGACCTTTAAATCTGATGATTTTAAGCACTTGCATCAAACTTTGCTTTGCATGTTAGCTTATTCAAATAACAAAGTCATGTTTGATTTTTTGAATGTTGCGCTATTTAAATTGGTTTTAGGAATTGAACAAAATCAAACTTTACAAACTAGATTAGTTGGAACTGGTGTTTATCAAACTCCCATAGAATGTAATTTTTCATTTGAAAAAGTTTGTTTTATTATTGAAAAATTTCCTAATCAGGTTTCTATTCATAGTGCGAATTCAACTATTGAAACACAAAAGGCATCATTAAAATTAGTATTACCCTTTGTTGAATATGCTAAAATACATGAAGGTGAAAAAGGTTTAAAAACACGGATTTCATTTTTCACAAGCTGTAAAACACAAACTGATTTAGAATGGTTAATTCAAAGCATTCAACAAACTAATTTACCTAATGAAACAAAGGCATTTATCTATAATCAACTTGGCATTTTTATTCAATGGAAAGTTTCAGATTTAGATAGTTCAGTGAGTTTTTTGCGAGGACCATCTTTGCCCATTTATTTTCACACGAAGCCATTAGACAAGAAAATAAATTTTGAAAACACAATCAAACGCCAACTTCCGGCTCTAGTTAAATTAAATATTAAGGAGAAGAATTCAATTATTGATTCTGCAAAAATGACTTTGTTTTATCTTTATAGAGAAACAGAACCTTTTAAAAATGCCAATATCGACGACATTACGCTTTTTCAGTTGGATAGCGGCATTTCAATTGCCCTATTTGGTAGCAATGTAGCAAAACGTTATTCTTTAGAATCCTATATTGGATATTTAGTTTTTAAAAACAATATACCTGCTTCTTATGGCGGTGGTTGGCTATTTGGCGAACGTTGTCAGTTTGGAATTAATATTTTAGAAGCATTTAGAGGTGGCGAATCAAGTTTAATTATTTGTGAGTTATTAAGAGTTTACCATCAACAGTTTGGTGCCACTCGTTTTGTTGTTAAGCCTTATCAATTTGGTTTGCATAATGCAGAAGCCATTAAAACAGGTGCTTTTTGGTTTTATTATAAATTTGGTTTCCGACCTGAAAACCAAGATCTAAAAGAGCTAGCGCTTAAGGAAGAAAAAGAAAAATTAACCAACCCAAAATATAAAAGTACAACAGCTACTTTAAAGCAATACACAAAAAGTAATTTAGAATTGGTTCTTTCTACAGCAAGTTTCCCAAATTACGATGCCGACGTTTTAAGCAAAAAAATGACATCTTATATTAATTCTCAATTTAATGGAAATAGAGAATTAGCTCTCGATTTTTGCTTTAATCAATTAAACAAAAATTTAGAATTGTCAGTCCAAGAATGGAATTCAGTTGATTTAGAATATGCAAAACAAATTTCTGTCTTATGTTGCATGAAGCCAAATAGTGCCGAATGGCAAAAGAAAAACAAAAAAAATATTCTGCTTTTAATTACCCTAAAATCCTCCAAAACCGAGCTACCATGGATTCGGCATTTGCAAAAATTTAAAAGTTTTTTATAATCAATATGGCGTTACTCTGTGGGTAAGGCCTATTTAATTAATTTGGGCGTTGCCTTCGGCCAGGCTTTCCGCTGCAATCTTTTTTCGTGCCTCAAAAAGGATTTTCACTGCAATCCTTAACGCGAACCTATATTTAGTTACGAAGTTTAAACGTCAGATGTTAAGGTATGATTTTGTGCAGCAATAGCTGTAAAATGAATAGGGGAAGATGTGTGCGAAAGGATTCATTTTATCAGCAGTCCGTAGGAATTGCCTTTCACAAAATCATAAGGTTTTGGATACTTTTGCCTTCAAAAGTATTTTAAGAATATTAATAAGAATTTGGGCGTTGCCTTCGGCCAGACTTTCCGTTACAATCTTTTTTCGTGCCTCAAAAAGGATTTCCACTACAATCCTTAACGCGGATTTTGATATTTAACTCAAACTTCAATCTTGTAAAGCAAAATTTAATCCTAAAAACGAACACTAAATTGTTAAAACATTTCCTTTTTTGTGATTAAGTTTTTTGAAAATTGACATCTAAATTTTATAAATTTGTTTATTAGCATCGTAACCAATAATAAATATATATAGCAATGGAAGTAACAGGTCAATTAAAATTAAAGTACGACACACAAAAAGTAAGTGAGAAATTTCAAAAAAGAGATTTTGTTTTATCAACTGATTTAAGCACTCCTTACCCACAACATGTGAGTTTTCAAGTAACTCAAGATAAATGTAGTATGTTAGATACTTTTAATGAAGGGGATGAAATTAAAGTACAATTTAACTTAAGAGGAAGAGAATGGAATGGCCCACAAGGCATTAAGTTTTTCAATACCCTTGAAGCTTGGAGAATTGAAAAAGTAGCTGCTGGTTCATCAAATGCTGCTCCTGCTCAAACTCAACAAAATACTGCAGCTCCTGTATTTAACAGTAGCGTTGCTGATAACGACGATTTACCTTTCTAATTTTAAAAAAGTGAATTTAAAGACACAAGAAATAAGACCTTAAAGTCTTAATCTTGTGTCTTTTTTATTTAAAACATATATGAAAAAACCTTCCGTTTTACTAATATACACTGGTGGCACCATCGGTATGATGCAAGATCCTAAAACGGGCGTTTTAAAGCCTTTTAATTTCAAAGCACTCACCAAACAAATTCCTGAACTTCAAAAGTTTGATATTGAATTATCATCTATTTCGTTCGAAAAGCCTATTGATTCATCTAATATGAGCCCTGCAACATGGATTCAATTAGCTGAAATAATAAAATCAAATTATGATTTATATAATGGTTTTGTTATTTTGCATGGTTCTGATACAATGGCTTTTACTGCTAGTGCATTAAGTTTTATGCTTCAAAATTTAGCAAAACCAGTTATCTTAACCGGCTCTCAATTACCAATTGGTATGATAAGAACGGATGGCAAAGAAAATTTAATTACAGCTATTGAAATTGCAGCTGCTCAAAAAAACAATAAACCTATTGTAACCGAAGTGTGTGTATATTTTGAATATAAATTACACAGAGGTAATCGTACTTTAAAATATAACTCAGCACATTTCGATGCTTTTAAATCGCCTAATTATCCTGCATTAGCAGAAGCTGGTGTAAATATTGATTATAAAACAAACTATTTCTTAAAACCTTCAAAAAAACAATTTTCTATTCAAACACAATTAGATAATGATGTGGTTGTTTTAAAATTATTTCCTGGTTTAAGTAAAAAAATTACCTTGGCTATTTTAAATATTCCAGAAGTTAAAGGTGTCATTATTGAAACTTTTGGTGCTGGTAATGCAAGCACTCAACCTTGGTTTATTGACGCTTTAAAAACGGCTATCAACAAAGGAATTATCATTTACAATGTTACCCAATGTCCAGAAGGAAAAGTAATACAAGGAATGTACGAAACAAGTAGTCACTTAAAGAAAATTGGTGTTATTAGCGGACAAGACATTACATTTGAAAGTGCAATAGCTAAACTTATGTTTGTACTAGGACAAAAATTATCTTTAGAAAAATCAAAAAAACTACTCGAAACCAATTTGGTTGGAGAAATATCTGAATAACAAAAAATGACACAAACTATAAATATTGAAGGCGTAAAATTATATGCATACCATGGTTGTTTGCCAGAAGAAACGAAAGTAGGAGGGGAATATATTGTTAATGTAAATTTAGAATATGATTTTACAGAGGCTGCAAAAACTGACGACTTAACTAAAACGATTGATTATTGTACTGTTTTTAATATTTGTAAACACGAAATGGCAATTCCTTCAAAATTAATTGAACACGTTTGCCAACGAATTTTTGATTCTGTTTTAAAAACATTCCCAAATTTAATTCATACAAAAGTGACAATCATAAAACTATTGCCTCCAATGAATGGTCCTGTAGATAAGGTTTCTGTGAGTATAAGTAATTAAATGCAATCAACTTCAAAAACATATTTAGGCATTATGAGTGGTACATCTTTAGATGGCCTCGATCTTGCTTTATGTCAATTTGATGAAATAGATAATAAACTAAGTTTTAAGCTCTTAGCTTCTGAAACTATAAAATATGACTCGGATTGGAAAAAACAATTGATTAATGTATATGTTACTTCTGCAGTAGACTATTTTAAATTTAATAGTTTATATGGAACTTTTATAGCTGAAAAAGTAAATGCATTTTTAAATAAAACCCATACTAAAGCGGATTATATAGCTTCACACGGGCATACGGTTTTTCATCAACCAGCAAATGGTTTCACTACGCAAATTGGATGTGGCGCAACAATAGCCGCTTTAACAAGTATTGATACCATTTGCGATTTTAGAAGTTTGGATGTTGCTTTAAATGGGCAAGGTGCGCCATTAGTTCCAATTGGCGACAGAGATTTATTTAGTGATTATGAAGCCTGTTTAAATTTAGGTGGAATTGCAAATATTTCGGTTACAAAAAATAATGCGACGATTGCTTTCGATGTTTGTATGGCAAATCTATTGTTAAATTACTTGTCGCAAACTATTGGATTAGAGTATGATAGGTCTGGCGAATTAGCTTCAAAAGGAATTGTGAATTCAGAGTTATTAAATGAAATGTTGAGTGTTGAAACTCATTTTAAATCATTAGGCCGCGAATTATTTGAACATACTTTTCTTCCTATTTTAGAAAAACACACATTAAATGTCCATGATAAAATGGCAACTTGTGTTGAATATATGGTGGTGAAAATAAACCAAACTTTGATTGATGCCGATTTAAAATCTATATTAATTACAGGAGGAGGCGCATATCATACTTTTTTTATTAATCAATTAAAAAAACGATTTTCAGGAACTATAACTATACCAAGTTCCGAAATAATTGAATTTAAAGAAGCAATTATATTTGCCTATTTAGGTTATTTGAGAATTAATTATAAAGTCAATACTCTGCAAAGCGTAACCAAGGCCAAACGAGATAGTGTAGGGGCTTGTGTTTATATTGGAAATCATATTTAAATCGACCCATTATGAATTTTTTACTTATTTTTTTAGGAGGTGGATTAGGAAGTGTAACTCGATTTGGTATTTCCCTTTTAGTTGCTAAAACAGCATTACATACTGTTGTTTCAACACTTATTTCTAATGTGGTTGCTTGTTTACTGTTAGCAGGTGTTATTTTTGCTTTCCATCAAAAAAACTTAGTTCCTGATAATTACAAGTATTTTGTATTAATTGGAATTTGTGGTGGTTTAAGTACATTTTCAACCTTTAGTTACGAAACCTTCGAACTCCTCAAACAAGGAATGATTGCTTGGGCCATTGCTAATATCGTTATCAGTTGTGGCTTATGTTTGGCCATATTTTACGCTTTTTCTAAATAGGCAGCTTTTATTTTCAATTTTTAATTCTGTTCCAGAATCGTATATTTGTTGAAATAATAGGCTAAATACAAGCCTAATAGAATAAAAAGGAATGAAAACACAAAAAATAACAAGTATGATTAAGCCAATAAAACTGATTGAAGTAAAAAGCGAAATAGGGGCAGGAACAAGAGGTTCGAGTATGGGAGTTGATGCCATTAAAATTGCCGCTTTAGATTTTGGAAGTAATTTCTTTAAAAAATTCAAAGGAGTTGAAGTTCAAAATGAGAATCATTTATTGTTAGAGCCAGTTGTTAATGATTATGCAAAACGTATTAAAGGAATTTTTACGTTAAACGAACGATTAGCAAAAGAAATAAAAGAAACCTTATTGAAAGATGAAGTGCCAATTGTTTTAGCTGGCGATCATAGTTCTGCATTAGGAACGATTAGTGGAATTAAATTAGCCTATCCTAAAAAACGTGTAGGTGTTATTTGGATTGACGCTCATGCCGATTTACATACTCCTTATACAACTCCAAGCGGTAATATGCATGGTATGCCTTTAGCTTGTGTATTAGGTGAAGATAATAAAGAACGTCAGCAAAACAAACCAGATGATGAAACCATCGAATATTGGGAGAAATTAAAAAATATGGGAGGAATTTGCCCTAAAATTAATTATAACGATTTGGTTTTTATTGCACTTCGTGATTTTGAACCTCAAGAAGATTTTTTGGTTAAGAAAAATAAAGTTCGTGTTTTTAATTTACAAGA
>JAYVIS010000254.1:0-2403 GCA_043769975.1 Bacteroidota bacterium | reverse complement strand
GGTGGGTTATACATATATCCCTGAGCGCTTGTTCCTAGCGTTATTGTTGTTTGGTAGCCAGCAATTAAACTCGCTGTTAACAAAGCGTTTGTTTCATTTACAGTTACACTAAGCGTTAATCTACCAGCAACGGTATTATTTAAATCTTCTTTGTTAGATTCTCCTATTTTTATTCCCATAACGGTAACGTTTGAAATAAATGGTGGAGCAAAACCTAATGTTCTATATTGTGGGTCTTTTAAAATGTATCTTATAATTCCAATTAATGCTTGACATTTATAAGCGGCATTTACTGAGCCATCTAATAAAGCTGTACTTTTAGCTCTACAAAAAACATCGACATTAAAAATATATTTTCCTCTACTATTTCCAACGTGTTCATTATCAAAACTTCCATCAGCTAAAGAAATAATCACTTCGCTATTATCTGAAGTTTCTGCAATTCCATTACCTTCAACAGTAACGTTTGCTTTTGCGTATGTATTACCAAGAACGTTGAATTGGTTATTTAATTCTTCAATTAAAATTTCACCAATTCTATTTCTACATAACTCGTATGCTTGTCGTCCAATTAATGTATTTATTTTACTACTCATAAGCTTCTAAAATAGCTACAATCATTCCTATTGTTTCATCAGGAAACCATTCGTTAACCTTATACTTATACAGCGTGCCTGTGCTATCTTTAATGTCAACTAAGTGGTTTTTTAAACTTACTTCACCAATCGCATTACGGACAGAATAACCAGCGTCAATCATTGCTTTTTCGCTAAAACTTGCCGAAGCTTTTTTGGTGTTAATTAATTTACCAAATTCATCGTAATTTAAATGATGTTTAACGTGTCTGCCAACAATCGTTCTTACTACCGAACCAACTGGGTGTTTCCAAATTTGCTCAACTCCAAAGCCACTTAAATCTGAATTAATTAATTCAATATCTTTTTTAGCTTGTGCAATTAAACTCATTTTATTTTTATTAAAAAAGGGCTATTAATATTTTAATCAATAGCCCTTTAAATTAATTTTTAGTTTTTATTTTTTCTTTTTAGGAGCCTCTTCAACTACTACTTCTTCAACTACTAATTCAATAAAACCTTGTTCAATTAATGAAGGGATATTTTGAATTGGTAAAGCTGCTTCGTCAATAATTTCATTTCCTTCAGCTACTTTATTACTCAAACAACTTAATGCTGAAACTAATACTTTATATTTTGCCATTTTATTTTGTTTTAAATAAGGGGTTTTTTAAGCCCCTTACTGATTAATATTAAGTTAATACTGTCGCTGTAAATGCTTGGTCAACAGCAACTGGAACGGCTACACCAGCCGATTTAACTCCCATTTGGTGACTAGTTGTTTTTTCGTCAATGTATTCGTAAGCTAAGAATTTACCTTTTTTAGGAGCAATTCCACCAGTTAATAATTGAGGAACAGCAGCATAAGCGATAACATTTGCAGTTACTTCAGGTAACATTAAAATCTTTTTAGCTGGCATGAACGCTGTGGTTGTTCCGCTTGTTGGGTGCTTATAAGTTTCAGGATAAGACCATAAACGCATTCTATAAGAACCTACTGAAATTTCACCGTGGAATGATTGCCCTAAAGCGTTTCTTTGAGCTGGTACAATAGCATCTAAACCGTATTGCATAGCAGCTGCACGAGCTTTAACAAATGTATTGTTTAAGTATGCTGAGTAAGCTAATGAACCCATTATAACGTTAACAACAGCGCCTTCCATTTTACCAACTTCTTTCAAGTGGGTTGCTCCTTGAAGCAAAATAATGTTAGGGTCAATTGTAGTTAAAGCCCAATCGTTACCAGCGCCAAACGCTACTAATGAAGCCGCTTTACGTTTAAAGTCGATATTAATACCGTTCTTTAAAACTACAATACCGTCAACTAACGCTTGACTAGCTTGTAACTCGTAAGCTCTATCAACTTTATTCATTACACCTTCCATTTTTGCTTGAGCAGCTTGTAAGAATTTACCAAAATTCATTGAACTTACAGTTGGACTAGGGTCAACGTATAACGCTTCGTAAGCTGCTAATTCAGTAGCATCAAAGTATTCATTATAGTAAGGTGGAACAAATAATTTTTGAGTTGATAAGTCCCAAGTATTACGATTTCCTTCAGTTCCACGAAGTACATCAACAGCAACGGATTCAGCGTCACGCTCTACTTCAATTGATACTGATTTACTAGCCGTTTCCGTTTCTTTAAAGAAAGAACGAAAAAACGACATAGGTTTTTTTCTGTCAGAAAATGATGCAACCATTTCGGTTGTAAACAAATTTCTTGCGTCTTGTATTGCTATATTTGCCATTTTGTTTTTAGTTGTTTGTTAATTAGATATTTTCTTGAACTGAATTGTTAGTTGCTGTTTTTAAAACAATACCAACT
>JAYVIS010000253.1:0-6462 GCA_043769975.1 Bacteroidota bacterium | reverse complement strand
GAAAATGAAACGCCAGTATATTTAGAAAATCAAACTTGCCCTAAATGTAAAACAGGCAAATTAATTAAAGGTAAAACGGCTTTGGGTTGTAATCGTTATAAAGAAGGTTGTGATTTTAGAGCTATAATAGAATGATTTAAATAAGGTATTTAATCGAATTTTTTTTATACATTTAGTTAATATAAATTATGATATGAAAATTTTCAGTTTATTAAGTTTGTTTTTGATTACGCTTTTTTTTATACAGTGTAAAAAGGATAGTGCTTCACCTGAAGTTATTACTGCGCCAATACCAGTTCCTACTAGTATAATAATGGATACTATTTATCCTAGTAGTTATTTTCCCGCTTATCCAAAATCATATTTGAGATATCTTGACACAAATGGAGATACATCTGCAGTATATACTTCAAATACCTATTTTAAAGATCGATATTTAAAAGATATTGCAAATAATATTTGGGATTCTGCTTATGTGCCAAAATGTAATGGTATTCCCATTTATGGTTATACGGAACATCGTTCAGATATTCAATATTTAATTTCAGGTTTCTTTCCTAAATTTATGTCAGAGCTTGATGGAATTGGTACTTCTTGGAATTATGTAAGATATGGAGCTTATTATATTTACAATAGAAAAGTTATTGTTAAAGACACTACAATTAACATTGGAGGAGTAAATTATTATCCTACAATTGTTATTGAAGATTTAACTGGAATTATACCAGTGCCAACTTACAGAAGATATTATACGAAAGATGTTGGTTTGATAAGATTAGAATATCTTGTTTTGGGAAGTGGTAGTTCTTTTGTTCCTAGTAAAACTGTGAATTTACAAAGTTATTTTATTAATCATTAATTATTTTCGCAAAACCACTTTAGGCTGCAATCGCTACAAAGAAGGTTGTGATTTTAGAGTTGCTTTTGAATAAATTTATTTTTTTGGAAGTCTTAATTATTTTTTCATACATTTGTCTCATGAATATTTCAAACTCTTTATATTATTATTGGCCAATGAATCCCATTGGAATGGTCATATATTGTTCATAGTTAAGAAAGCTTCCGAATAATAATTTATAACCTGTTCCATCCGAACGGGTTTTTTTACGTTTAATTTTTTTTTAAAATCACACAAATGGAAATCAAAAGACCAACACAGCAAATTTACAGCAACTACACAAGCCAAGACCAAGAGGTTTGGAAAGTCCTATTTAACAGACAAATGAAATTATTGAAGCCTATTGTTTCTGATCACTATTTAAAAGCCATTGAAAGTGTAGGATTTAAAGATTCTGAAATTCCAAACTTTACGGAAGTGAATAAAATTTTACTGAGTAAAACTTGTTGGCAGCTTGAAGTAGTTTCAAATATTAGTGCTCAAAAAGAATTTTTTACTTTTTTATCACAACGTAAATTTACAGCCACGTGTTGGTTACGAACCATGGAGCAATTGGATTATTTGGAAGAACCCGATATGTTTCATGATGTGTTTGGTCATGTTCCTTTATTAGTAAATCAGGATTACGTTAATTTTTTTAAAGGCATTAGTGAAATTGCTTTAAAAAATACTGATAACCCAAGAGCCATTGAACTACTCGGAAGAATTTACTGGTTTACTATTGAGTTTGGATTAATTAAAGAGGATGAGCAACTTAAAATATATGGTGCTGGTATTATTTCTTCAAAAGGGGAAACCTTGCATTGTTTGAGCAATAATGCTAAGCAACTGCCCTTCGACATACAAACTATTTTTAATACAGATTTTAGAACGGATGTTTTTCAGGAAAACTACTTTGTCATAAATTCCTTTGAGCAACTTTATAATTCATTAGATGAAATAGAAGTGTTGTTAGAAGAAAATTTAAAGGCGATTTTTATGGAATAGAATTGATTATTTCCTGTAGCAATATAAATGCATCAGTAATAAAAAACGTGAGTTTTTGTTTAGTGGAAAATAGAATTGATATCTTGATCTTTAGTGATACCTAATTTTTGACGAATAGTGGATGCTAATATATTTATAGCAACTGTATTTTCTCCACCTAAAGGAACAATGATGTCAGCAAAACGTTTGGTTGGCTCAATAAATTGTTCATGCATAGGCTTAACGGTTTCAATATATCTATCTAGTGTTTGCTCTATGTTTCTTCCTCGTTCTACTGTATCGCGTTTTATGACGCGTAACAAGCGTTCATCAGATGGTGCATCTACAAAAACTTTAACGTTACAAATATTTCGAATTCGTTCATCCGAAAATAATAAGATGCCTTCAATCAAAATCACATCTTTACTTTGAAGTGGAATAGTTTCGGAAGAGCGCGTACAGCTTATATATGAATAAACAGGTTTTTCGATGTTATTGCCTTTTTTTAATTCATTGATATGATTCAATAATAAATCAAACTCAATAGCATCCGGATGATCAAAATTTATAAATTTTCGTTCTTCAAGTGAGATATCAGAATTGTCTTTGTAATACGAATCTTGAGAAAGAATGGCAACATGGTCTGCAGGAAGTATTTCCAATATTTTATTTACAACAGTCGTTTTTCCAGACCCTGTACCACCACATATACCAATAATTAACATAATAAATTTTAAAAATAATAATGTAAAATAATCTTACTTCACCAATTTCATCTCATCCAATAAATAACCAGCACCTGCAAATTTATCAATGATAAAAAGAGTGTAACGAATATCTAATGTAATGTTGCGGCATTGGTTTGGGTTATACATAATATCACTCATGGTGCCTTCCCAATTACGGTCAAAGTTTGTACCTATCAATTCGCCTTTTGCATTAAAAACTGGGCTTCCACTATTTCCACCAGTTGTATGGTTGCTTGCTGTAAATGCTACCGGAAGCTTTCCGTTTTTGTCTGCATATATGCCATAATCTTTTTTAAGGTACAATTCTTTTAATTTTGGTGGCACATTAAATTCTGCATCGCCAGGTATTTCTTTTTCCATAATACCATCAAGTGTTGTATAATAATCATATTCAACACCATCTCTTGGTTTGTAATCATTTACTTTTCCGTATGCAATACGTAAAGTAGAGTTAGCATCTGGGTAAAACTTTTTGTCTTTAAACAGTTCTTTTTGGCCTTGTAAATATAATTTTTGCAATTCGTTTATTTCTTTTTCATCATACTGAAACTGAGGAAAAACAGAAGTTGCATAATGTTTTACAATCGAACTTGTTAAGTAGTAAATAGGATCGCGTTCATATAGGTTACTAAATTTTTCAATATCATTCAGCATTAAATCTGATTTATCTTTATCAGTAAAACTGGTGTTACTGTATAAAAATTCAGTTAATTTTTTGGCATCACTTCCATAAGCAACAATAAACGAATCGAGCACATAAGGTCTGTTTTCAGAACTTACACCTTTAATGTATTCGTTAAGCATGCTTTCACAAATTTTTAAATCAGTTGGTCTATTATAATTTTTATAAAAGCCAAGTTTTTTATATTCAATCAAATTTGCATCAAACGTATTGGTTAAACCTTTTTGTTTTTTCTTAAGCTCGGCTAATAAGGCGGTGTAACTTCTAGCGTATACAAATGCATCTATAGCCATTAAACATTCTCCGTAATAATCAACTTGTTTATTTAATACACGGTATTCGGCATATACTTTTTGTAATTGAGGAAATAGATTCGCATATTTTTCTTTTTTAGCAGGATCTAAATTTACGGCATCACTAAATTGTTTTTCGAATACTTGTTTTTTACCAACGGCATCGTATTTTTTTAGGCCAGTCATTTCGCCCATCCATTTTTTGTAATAGTTTTCTATTCCTGCATATTTATTAGCGTAGGCAAGTCTTACAGTAGCACTTTGAGCCATGTCAGTTTTCATAATCCCTAAACGCTTTTCTCTTAATGATACTTTTAATGGATCGCTATCATTCATAATCATATCAACTGCAAAGCTCGAAAGGTATTCTTGTGTGCGGCCAGGGAAACCATACACCATTGTAAAATCACCTTTTTTGTAACCCTTTACAGAAACTGGTATAACGTGTTTAGGAACGTAAGGAACATTATCAGCACTATATTCTGCTGGCTTATTATCTTTATTAGCATAAATTCTAAAAACAGAAAAATCTGCATTATGGCGTGGCCACATCCAATTATCTGTATCGCCTCCAAAACGTCCAATGTCAGATGGAGGAGCACCAACCATACGCACATCTTTAAAATTTTCAACTACAAATAAATAATATTCATTTCCGTAAAAGAATGGACGAATAAATGATTCGTAATGTGTACCCGCAATTGCTTCCTTTTCTATTAATTTAATATTCGCTTTTGTGATTGAATCTTTTTTATTAGGAGTTAAGTTTGCTGTAACACCTTTTAAAACTCTTGCAGTTACTTCTTCAATACGGTTAATGATGGTTGCATTTAAATTAGGTGTATAAATCTCTTGTGATTTATTCATCGCCCAAAAACCATTGGTTAAATAATCTTTTTCAACTGTGCTATGGTAAGCAATTGATGAATAACCACAATGGTGATTGGTTAATATTAATCCTTGGTTCGAAATAATTTCGGCTGTACAGCCACCAGCAAATTGAACAATTGCATCTTTTAAACTTGATTTATTGATACTATAAATTTGTTCAGCTGTTAATTTTAAGCCATTTTTTTTCATGTCTTTAATATTCATAGCATTTAAAAGTTGTGGTAACCACATGCCTTCGTCAGCTTTTGTAATTAAAGAAATTGTAAGCGTTAATACGAGTATTATATTTTTCATAATTTTTTTGTAAACGCCTTTTCGTTTTTTTTAAGGCGTGTATTTTTTACATCGAGCGAATTAATTCCTTCATCAATAAGGTCATTTTCGGTTCTTGCATTTTTGCAATTTGTTGAACCTCTTCATGACTTACATTTTGCACATCACCTTCAACTCCTAAATCGGTTACAATACTAACTCCAAATACACGCATGCCGCCATGTTTAGCAACAATTACTTCTGGCACAGTACTCATTCCAACTGCATCAGCTCCAGTACGTCTAATGTAACGGTATTCAGCTGGTGTTTCAAAACAAGGGCCAGTTAAACCAGCGTAAGAACCTTCACTAACTTTAATATTATTCTTTTTTGCAATTTCGTGTGCAATTACAATTAATTTTTTATCATAAGCTTCACTCATATCTGGGAAACGAGGACCTAGTTCTGCAATGTTTTTTCCTATTAATGGGTTTGTAGGAAACAAATTTATATGATCATTAATAATCATAATTTCACCAATTTCGAAATCAGGGTTCATTCCTCCACTTGCATTTGAAACACATACAGTATGTATACCAAGAGCTTTCATAACTCTTACTGGAAATGTAATTTGGTGCATGTTATAACCTTCATAAAAATGAAAACGACCTTGCATTGCCATTACTTTTTTACCACCTAACTCTCCAAAAATTAATTTACCACTATGTCCTTCTACCGTACTTACAGGGAAATTTGGAATTTCTTCATAAGGAATAACAAATTCAGCGTTAATTTCTTTTACTAATCCTCCTAATCCAGTTCCTAATATAATTCCAACTTCAGGTTTAAAGTTATTTGTTTTTTCAAGAATACTTTTTGTGGTAAAATTTATTTGTTCTAGCATAGTTTAAAATGGTTTGGTTAAATTCTTCTGTTTTATCTTTAAAATCAATTTCTATTGGTAAAACGTATAAAGGTAATGTATTTGTTATATCTTCCAAATCTGTTCCTTTAAGGCGCATGGCATCTTTTTCGGTAGTAACAATAATTTTGTTCCCACCTTCAAATGAGTCTAAAGCATCTCTAATATCTGCAATGTTTTGTAAAGTAAAGGTATGATGGTCAGGATATTGTATATGTTTAACATCCGAACCATATTCCTTTAAATAAGTAAGCATTGGAGATGGATTTCCAATGCCTGTAAATAAAACAATCCTGTATCTAAATAAATCATCCAACGTACTAATGGTTTCTTTTGGATTTTGAAAACCGTAAATTTCACCGTACTTCAACCATGAAAAAAATAGGGATTGATGTGCTAAGGGCTTAATGTCTTTTATTAAATTACGTATATCAATGGCAGTTGCATTATCAGGTGTTTTACTAATGATAATAATATCTGCTCTACTTATTCCTTTTTTCGATTCTCTTAACATTCCGGCAGGCATTAATGTGTCATTTAAGTATAGGTTAGAATATTCGCTAACAACGATATTTAATTCGCATTTAAGAGAGCGATGCTGGAAGGCATCATCCAAAATAACTAATTTTGGAGAGTCCGTTAATTCTTCTAATTTCTTAATTCCATTAACTCTATTTGCATCAACCGAAACTATCAAGTCTGGATTTTTGGTTTTATATTGTAATGGTTCATCTCCAATATCAGAGGCAATACTTGTTTCGGATGCTAAAATAAAACCAGATGTTTTTCTTTTATAACCGCGACTAAGA
>JAYVIS010000252.1:0-2990 GCA_043769975.1 Bacteroidota bacterium | reverse complement strand
CAAAGATAAGTAGAAAGAATGCTTTAAAAATGCATAAAACAGAGGTTAAAATACAACCTGTAACAAAAGAAATAAATATTTTTTTTAGGCTTTCCGTATTAAATTGAGAAGTGAAAATCAAAATAGGAAACGCTAAAAAGCATAATTTTATTTCTATTGCAGATATTGCTTCTGTTTTATTTTCAGAATAAAAGAAACCAGCAATATGAAGTAAAAAAAATCCTAGTAAAATAAAACTCCATTTATTTTGAAAAATAGTCTTAAAGCCAATCTTAACATTATCGAAGGAAAAAAAGCAAATGGCCCAAACTAAAATGATTATTGCATAATTAATTCCAAAAGGTAAAAAAAAGGCAATAAGTAGAGGTAGATTATATCCAAACTTTAGGTATGTATTTTTTAGCTTAGCTAACATGGCTTACTAATTTACCATAAAAATTTTGAGCAATTGTATCTCTATTAAAATTTTGCTCAACATAAATTCTTCCTTTTTCACCAAGTTGTTTTCTTAAATCTTTATCATTTGCCAAAAGTAAAATGTTCCTTATTAAATCTTCTGCGTTTTCAGGTTCTGAAAATAATGCACACTTTCCTTGAGTTACAAATAATTCACGTGCTTCCCCATCAACCGCTAATATTACAGGCTTTTCCATTGCTAAATTTTCGAAAATTTTGGAAGGAATAGCTCCTAAAAACAAGTCTAATTTACGTAAAGGTATTATAGAAACATCTGATGCTTGTACAATTTGAGGCATGTGTAATTTTGATACAGCATCAAAAAAACACACATTTGATAATTTTTTATCAGATTTTATCGAAATTAATTTTTCTTTTTCGGGACCACTTCCTACAAGTATAAATTTTATAGAAGGATTTGTAATTAAAAATTCAGCAGCAGTTAAAATGATTTCTAAACCTTGTGCTAATCCTATTATACCAGCATATAAAAATAAAATGTCATCCTGTTTAAAGCCATTTTCAATACGCCAATTCCCAGAAACTGTTGAGGGATTGTAATACGAAATATCAACTCCATTTGGCAACCAATATGTTTTTACATTTGGAAAGCGGGTATTAATATTTTTGCAAATTCCTTGAGTTTGTCCTGTAACTAAAATTGACTTGTTGTATAGCTTTTCCTCTAAATGATATGCTAATTTTAACATCCACTTATTAGTAACAACACCTAATTTTTCAGCGCTTTCAGGCCATAAATCAGAAACATTAAAAATGAGTTTCGCCTTCTTTTTACGTTTTAAGTAAAGTGCCGAATATCCTAAAAATAATGGTGGAGATTCACACATAATGACATCGACATCACCAATTTTACTTTCACCAACTTTAGCAGAAGAGTAAACAAAGGAAAAATAATTTAATAAACGCTGGATAATAGATTTATTTTTCGGTAAATAAATTGACGACCTGTGAACTGGAATGCCTTCTATTTCTTCATAACTATAATCTTTTCCTTCATATCCATCGTAAATTTTCATTTGGGGATAATTAGGCATAGCCGTTAATACTGAAACATCGACACCTAATTTTTTTAAACGAACAGCTAATTCAAACAACCGGTTTTGGGGTGCCCCTACTTCAGGTGGAAAATATTGTGTTAAAATTAAGAGTTTCACTATTCTAGAAGTATTTATATTTATTTGATCACAGAATTTTCTAATTCGAAAATTGCTTGTTTAAAATTAACGAATTCAATTTTTTGAGAAGATAAGTATTCAATAAGCCACATATACCATTCTTTCCAGGTTTTATGTGAATCTGAAAAGTAACGATCATGAAAATCAATTCCCAAATATGGTAATTTTAAGTCAAAAGCTTTATCAATAATTGCTTTTGTTTCATCACAACTTTGCTTAAAATTTTTACTTTGCCATTGTTTTGGTTTTTCAATAATGTATCCATCCATAATTTGAAATGGAAATTCCCACATTGTGCCAATTTTGTAAGGCGCTTTAAACCCCATTTCACTGCTGTCAAAAGAATAACCAACTTTTGCCATATTAGAAAATGTATTTTCATTTGTTCTAATATAATGCATACGGGAACCGAAATTTTCTTGTTTCGAAATGTTTTTAAAAAGAGAAAATTCAGCTTCTATTTTTTCTAAATTTTCAAATTCAATCCCATGAACATTTACATCACAACCCATTTTTAATAGTTTTTGAATCCAATGTGCTGATTGTATTTGAGAGTATGTCAAGCCAACACCTTTATTTACACCAATAAAATAGGTTGATGGAACATTATTTTGTGAATTAAATTGATGTAAAGTCTCAATATGCTGCCATTGATTTTTAAAAACATCACCATAACGGTGCATGAGCTCTGAAAAAGAAATTTTTCCTGTTAACAATTCAATTTTACTTCTCACAAAATATTTAGGCACAATTAAATCCTTCAGATAATGTTCTGTAAGAGTTAAATGATCTATATCATGAGAAACAATGGCCTTCATTTATTATTTCGATTTTTATTATGCTAAGGTATAATAATTTATTTTTTAAATAGTTTAATTAACCAAGGTAATTTATTAATTTTCAATGTATTATATGTTATAGGTAAAGCCCCGAAACCTTTATAAAATGTTGCTAAACTCTCTTTTGATCCACCTCCAAAATCAAAAAAACTACTTTTTGTTTCAAAAAATTGAATAGCGTTGTTAGTTAAAAAATGCATGCTACCAGAGTTTTCAGATTTATCGAAATTAGTTCCTTTTAAATAAACGGCATGTTTTCCATTGCTAATAAAATGAGCCAATGCTTTTATATTATTTTTTGAATCAACAACCTTGAAAGAATACAAACTTTTGTTTTCCATAGAGGACTTTAACAATACATTAAATTTTGAAATTGTGTTCGGCGATAAATGGAGGGTTTTTGATAGAAAAGGGGTTAAATAAGTAGTTGAAAGTTCAATTACATCAGCATATTGTATTGGTTCAAATTGTAAACCGTTTTCAATTGCTTTAGTTATAT
>JAYVIS010000251.1:0-14672 GCA_043769975.1 Bacteroidota bacterium | reverse complement strand
GTATGCGTCCGCATGCTATTACTTTTCCTTTATCTTCAATAAAAGCATTTATGGAACTTTCCTCCATTCCATCAGTGGCTGTTTCTTTTGGTTGATCCCAAGGTTTTCTTAAAATAGTGTATCTAAGTTCAACAATTGCTTCTATGTTTTTTTCAGAATTACTAATTTCTACTTGATACATCTAATTACATTTTAAAAAAAATCCTACTCTATTTGAGTAGGATTTTTTATTTTACTTTATTTAAAGTTAAACTTTTTTAGCCTGAACTGAAGTTATTTCAGGAACAGCTTTTTTGATAGTTTCTTCAATCCCTGCTTTCATAGTCATTTGACTCATACTACATGTGCTACAAGCGCCTTTAAGCTCGAGCATTGCAGTATTTCCATCAATTACCTCAAGCAACTCAACATCTCCTCCATCAGCCTCTAAATAAGGACGAATGGTTTTTAATGCGTCTTCTACTCTATCAAATAACTCTTGGCTCATTTTTTTTGTTTTAAGTTTATTATCATTCTTCTCGACTTCACGTGAAGTGACAAAACTATAATGACAAAATATACTAAATTATTTACCTAACTTCTTTTTTAAATTTACATCAATTGCATCTAAAAATTCTTCAGTATATAAATAATGTTCACCATGATTTACTTTATTACCATGTGTACAAACTGCTAAATCTTTAGTCATTTTACCACTCTCTACAGTTTCAACACAAACTTGTTCTAAAGCGTGACAAAAATTAATTAAGTCTTGGTTATTATCTAATTTACCACGGAATTCTAATCCACGTGTCCATGCAAAAATACTTGCTATTGGATTTGTTGAAGTAGGTTTACCATTTTGATGATCTCTAAAGTGACGAGTAACGGTACCATGTGCAGCTTCAGCTTCCATAATAGTTCCATCAGGAGTAATTAAAACAGAAGTCATTAAACCTAAAGAACCAAAACCTTGTGCCACTGAATCAGATTGAACATCTCCATCATAATTTTTACAAGCCCAAACAAAATTTCCATTCCATTTAAGAGCAGAAGCAACCATGTCATCAATTAAACGGTGCTCATAAACAATTCCTGCTGCTTCGTATTTTGCTTTATAATCAGCTTGATAAATTTCTTCAAAAATATCTTTAAAGAAACCATCGTATTTTTTTAAGATAGTATTTTTTGTAGATAAATATAAAGGCCATTTTTTATTCAAGGCAACATTAAAACAAGAATGAGCAAATCCACGGATAGACTCTTCTACGTTGTACATCCCCATTGCAACACCAGCACCTTTAAATTGATAAATTTCGTGTTCAATTACTTTTCCATCTTCACCTTCAAACTTCATTGTTAATTTTCCTTTTCCTGGAACCACGAAATCTGTTGCTTTGTACTGATCACCAAATGCATGACGACCAACAATAATTGGAGCTGTCCAGTTAGATACTAAACGAGGTACGTTATTACAAACAATTGGCTCACGAAATACAGTACCATCAAGGATGTTACGGATTGTTCCGTTTGGTGATTTCCACATTTGTTTTAATCCAAACTCTTTTACACGAGCTTCATCAGGTGTAATGGTAGCACATTTGATACCAACACCATATTTTTTAATAGCTTCTGCTGAATCTATTGTTACTTGGTCATTTGTGGCATCACGGTGCTCCATACCTAAATCGTAGTATTTAATATCTACATCTAAATAAGGAACGATCAATTTATCTTTAATAAATTTCCAAATGATGCGAGTCATTTCATCGCCATCTAATTCTACTACGGGGTTTGCAACTTTAATTTTTGTCATGATAATAGTGTGTTTGAAACGGTTTTAAATAGTTAGCCAAATTTATAAATATTAACTTATTAGACAAATAAATGTTTTGACTATTTATGGTTATATTTAAAGTGAATTTTAAATGCCTAGTTCATGAGAAACATTTTTGCTTATTTTCTATTTTTCACTGCATTATCAAGCTTTTCGCAAGATCAGCTTTTTAAAAAAGATAACACAAAATTAGATGTCAAAATTTTAGAAATCAATCAAAATGAAATTAAATACAAGCTATTTAACTATTTAGAAGGTCCAACCATAATCATTTCAAAAAGTGATGTAGCATTGATAATATATCAAAACGGTACTCACGAAGCAATTATAACAAAAATTGATCCTATTGTTATTAATGAAAATCCAAAAATAAACACATATGTAAGCAATAAAGAAAATGATATTGCAAAACTTGAAGATTTTAAAAAATTAACCTCAACAAAAAACCTGATTTCAATAAACATTATGGAACCCTTAAATGGAACTTTTAGTGTTAGTTACTTAAGAGAATTTGCTCATAATTATGCTAATATTTATATACCAATTTCAGTAGGGTTTTCCGAACCATTTATAAATCAAACATTTAAGAATACATTTTTTAATGGGAATAATTATTATAATGTATCTAATTATAAATATACTCGTAAAAACTATGAAATTGGGTTCGGTATTCATTTTCAAACAAGTGGTAAGCGAGCTGTTACGCACTTTATTGGTCCATACATAGCTATGGCACAATATGGAGGAACATTTACAGAGAATAAATTTACAATAGATTCGACTGGCTCGTATCAAAATGTCGAAAATATAGATCACTCATTTATTTTAAACAGAACTTATTTTATGTTGAATAACGGATTTTTATTTAGAGTAACAAAGGATTTTAATATCATTTTAAATGCAGCGATTGGCATGAAACAGGATAAATATATTTCTAATAATCCATCAAATTATAATACAAATTATTATGGCAATTATTATTATAATACCAATTATCAGCCATCTCCTATTCCAACTTTTAAATTTGGTTTAAGTTTCGGTTATAGATTTTAAAAAATGAACGAAATACTTTATTCCAAACAACTTAAAAAACTAAACATATTTGTTTTTTATTGCCTACTCTTTATTTCTTTTGATGCTATTGCAAGAGCTGGTGGTGGCGGAAATGGAGGCCGTTCTGGCGGTGGTGATGGTATTATTGGGATTGTATACGTTTTAATTCGTATTATTTGGCTGCTACCTTTTCCACTAAATATTATTGTCATAATTGGAATTATTGCTTTAATTTATTGGTTTGCAAAAAACCATAAACAAAGTTCAACATACAATACGTTATCAAGTATTAATCAAAAATTTAGTGATGAAGAAACTGTTGCTGAATTAGTAGAAACTATTCCAAACTTTAATTTAACTGAATTTTATTCTAAAGCCAAACTTGCCTTTTTGAAAATTCAAGAAGCATGGCAACAACAAAATTTAAATTCTGTTCGTCAGTTTATTTCCGATGGTGTTTATCAACGATTTGAGGCACAATTCATCATGATGCGCTCACTTGAGCAAACAAACGAGGTAAGTGATATTAATATTGAAGATTTAAGAATTGTAGCTATTGAAAACGATAGTAATTTCTATATTTTACATGTGAGTATAACAGCAAATATAACTGATTATTTTACGTCTAAAAAATACAGCCAACTTAACAGCGGTGGACAAGAAACTTTTACTGAATATTGGACCTTTGTAAAAAAAATAAATTCAACAACAAAAGCCGATATATTTAATTCTCCTAACTGTCCTAATTGCGGTAATTCTATCGAAAATAAACTTGGCGAAATTAGTAAATGTCCAAGCTGCGGAACACAAATAAATAATGGCGATTATGATTGGGTACTTTCTGAAATTACGCAACCTGAAGAATTTGCTTCAAACTATGGGCAATTAAAAAATAGAAAAAACTTTTACGAACGCTTAAAACAAAAAGGGCTTTCTACTTCTGAATTTTCGCCGCAATACATAGAAGATAAAGCATCAAACTCCTATTTACAGTTAAAAGTAGCCTTTGCTCTATCTGACCAAAAAAGAGTAGCTCGCTTTTGTTCGAATAAATTTACTGAAACTTCTAAACTTAAATTCAAAGAAACCTATTTATATAATCGTTTGTTTATAAAAGATGTATCACTTATTAATATTTATGAAGATCCAACATCGATGCTGGCAGCACTCTCTATTACCTGTGTGACTCAAAAAGTTACAATTCAAAATAATGATTTACAACTAATTAATACTTCACCAATTACAACAACTGAATATTTAATTTTAAGTAGATCCAAAAAAATTGCTTCTAATAAATACAGTGCAATGGCTCATAACTGTTCCAATTGCGGTGCACCAGTAGAAGATTCTTTACAATTAACCTGTAAGTTTTGTGATTCTGCATTAAACGATAATAGCAAAGACTGGATTGTAGAAAATTTATTATCACAACAAGAATACCTGACATTTAAACAAGGTTTTGAAGACGGAATAAACACTGATAAACAAGAAAATAAATTAGGCGATAATGATTTAGATATTAGAGATTATGCATTAAATAACATGATGGTTGTAGCTTGTGCAGATGGAACAATTCAAGATGAAGAAAGAGACTTTTTGATTGCAACAGCTAAGCAAATGGGCTATAATTCTAAAAAAATTACAGAACTATTTGATCAAGTCAAAACAACTGGATTAGCTTTAAAAATGCCTAAAGAGGATAAACAAAGAGCTAAGATTTTAAAATTAATGCATAAAATAGCGAATGCTGATGGTGATTTTAATGATAAAGAAAAAGCTGTTTTAACAGAAGCAGAAGCAATGATTTAAATTATGATTAAGAACAATTAATTTTAATTAATTACATTTGCCATTTATTACCATTTTATGAAAATTACTGAACACTTAAAAGCGGCCAAAGACACTTTATTTTCCATTGAAATACTTCCACCTTTAAAAGGGAAAAGTATTCACTCCATTTTTGATGGAATTGACCCATTAATGGAATTTAAACCAGCATTTGTTGACGTTACCTATCATCGTGAAGAATATATTTATAAAAAACGTGAGGGCGGATATTTAGAAAAAGTGAGTATTCGTAAACGACCAGGTACCGTTGGTATTTGTGCAGCAATTATGAATAGGTACAATGTTGAAGCCGTTCCTCACATCATATGTGGTGGTTTTACGCGTGAAGAAACTGAAAACGCATTAATTGATTTGCAATTTTTAGGAATAGATAACGTGCTTGTTTTACGTGGTGATAGCATAAAAACAGAATCGCAATTTATACCTGAACCAGGTGGCCATAATTACGCATTAGATTTAGTGAAACAAGTAAAAGACATGAATAGTGGCTTATACTTAGATGATGAAATGAAGGATGCATCACCAACAAATTTTTGTATGGGAATAGCAGGTTATCCTGAAAAGCATTTTGAAGCACCAAATTTATATAGTGATATGAATTGGTTAAAGGCTAAAGTTGATGCAGGTGCGGATTACATTGTAACGCAAATGTTTTTTGATAATAAAAAATATTTTGAGTTTGTAGAATTATGTCGCAAAAATGGCATTAATGTTCCTATTATCCCAGGATTAAAAATATTAAGTTCTCGTTCACAATTAATTGCGTTACCAAAAATTTTTCATATCGATTTACCTCAAGATTTATTTATTGAATTAGAAAAATGTAAAGACGATAAAGCAGTAAAAGAAGTTGGCATTAAATGGTGTATACAACAATCTCAAGAATTGAAAAAGGCTAATGTTCCATGTTTACACTATTACACCATGGGAACTTCGGATAGTACTAAACGTGTAGCTAGAGAGGTTTTTTAGACATAATAACCTTAATTAATACTTATAAAAAGGGTTGGCTTAATTGGTCAACCTTTTTTATTTATAACTTAACACTATCAGCTATTCTATTGTTTTCACACATTAACGTGCGTGCAGGAAACTTACTATATAACAACAAATCATGAGTAGCAAATAAGATACAACGGCCTTGTTTACTAATATCTAACAGTAACTTCATAATTTCTTCTGATGTTTCAGGATCTAAATTACCTGTAGGTTCATCAGCTAAAATTATCTCAGGATCATTAATTAAGGCTCTTGCAATGCTGATTCGTTGTTGCTCCCCTCCTGATAATTGGTAAGACATTGATGTTTCTTTATTTTCTAAACCAACTTTACTTAATACATCTTTAACTCTCATCTTAATTTTTATTTCATCTTCCCACCCAGTCGCTTTCATTACAAAGCGCAAATTTTCAAACACATTTCTATCACTTAATAATTGAAAATCTTGGAAAACAATTCCTAATTTCCGTCTTAAAAATGGAATTTCTTTACGCTTTAATTGATGTAGTTTAAAGCCAGAAACCTCTCCGGTTCCTTTGGTAAGAGTTAAATCCCCATAAATTGTTTTTAATAAACTACTTTTTCCACTACCTGTTTTACCAAGTAAATATACAAACTCACCTTTACTCAAAGCTAAGTTTAAATCAGAAATTACAGGCACATCGCCTTGGAAAATAGTTGCGTTTTTAAATTCTATAACTGGGTCATTAATCATAAAACTAAATTAGCGAGATATTATTTTAATATGAAAATATAAGTAGTCAAGTTTTAACATCCTTGGGTTAATAACTACAAAATCAACATGTTAAGTGAGTTTGAGATAAAAGTAAATTTAGGCATCTCAAAAAAACAAAAATTCAATCTAATAATTGACCAAAATTATTATTGACTAATTATATAAAATGTATTATAACAGTATGAATATTAAACAAAAAATTTCTGTAGCACTCCTCTTATGCTTTACAAGTGTGGCATTCGGACAGAAAACACAGGTGTATTTAGATAAAGATATGTTATATAAAACAGGCTTAGAACTGTTTGACAAAAGACAATATACTGCAGCACAAAAATCTTTTATGGATTTTATGCAATCAAATTCTGAAAATAGAGTTTTAAAAACAGATGCTCAATACTATGCTTCTGCCTGTGGAATAGAGCTATTTCACAAAGACGGGGAATGGCAAATGAAACAATTTATTGAACAACATCCTGAAAGCAATAAATTGAAAAACGCCTATTTTTATTTAGGAAAATCAAACTTCAGAAAAAAGAAATATGATGAAACCATTAAATTTTTAGAAAAAGTAGATATTTATGATTTGAGTAAAGAAGATTTAGCAGAACTTTATTTTAAAAGGGGCTACAGCTATTTTACAGAAAAGAATAATGAAAAAGCAAAATTAGATTTATTTGAAATCAAGGACGTTGATAATAAATACGCACATCCAGCAAACTATTATTATTCACACATTGCTTATCAAGAAAAAAATTATGAAACGGCGCTTGCAGGATTCACAAGGTTATTACCAAATGAAACATTTGGAACCGTTGTACCATATTACATTACTCAGATTTATTTTATACAAGGTAAATTTACTGAGGTTGTAAAAAATGCACCAGCATTATTACAGGACACTTCCCATGTTCAAAAAGAAAGTGAAATAAACCGTATGATTGGTGAGTCATACTTTAATCTAAAAGATTTTGGGAATGCTTTAACCTATTTTAAAAAAGCGGCAACAGTTGGCGGTTTTAATCCACAAGGAAACTACGAACTAGGTTATTGCTATTACCAAATTAAAGACTACAAAAACGCCATTCTATATTTTGATAAAGCTGTTGAAAATAAAGATAGTTTAGCTCAAAGTGCTTGGTATCATTTAGCAGATTGTCATATTCAAACGAGTAATAAAAGCAAAGCACGTAATGCATTTTATGCTGCAAGTTTGATGGATTTTGATTTAAAAATTCAAGAAGATGCATTATATAGTTATGCAAAACTGTGTTATGAATTATCATTTGCCCCATACAATGACGCAGTTATTGCATTTCAAAAATACATAACAACATACCCATCATCGCCCAAAAAAGCAGAAGCTTACAACTATTTAGTAAATGTTTATTCAACCACCAAAAATTATGGCCAAGCAATTGCTTCAATTGAAAAAATACAGCCACTTGACCCTGTTTTAAAAATCACATACCAAAAATTAATTTATTTTAAGGGTGTTGAATATTTTAATAATTCTGCATTAGATAGTGCAAATAGATATTTTAAAAAATCCTTATCAATTAATTTCGACAAAACATATAATGCACTTTCTTTATATTGGCTTGGCGAAATTTCATACATTAAAAAAGACTATATAACGGCTCTAGAAACATGGAAAAGCTTTCAACTAAATGAAGGAGCATTTAGTTTAAAGGAATACGAATTGTCTAATTACAATATTGGATATGCCTATTTTCAACAAAAAAATAAAAAGGATTATGAAAATGCGAATATTTCATTCAGGAAATTTTTACTAAGTAAAAACAAATACGACCTCAAAAAAATAGCAGATGCAAATGTAAGAACTGCTGATAGCTACTTTATGACAAACATTTACCCACAAGCAGCCGATTATTACGAAACAGCGATAGCACTTAATGCCATTGATGTAGATTATTGTATGTATCAAAAAGCTCTTTGCAGCGGGCTTTTAAAAAACAATAAAGAAAAAGTAAATGATTTAAAAGCACTAACAATTAAATTCCCAAAATCAAATTATGTTGTATCATCAGTATTTGAAACCGCAGAAACTTATTATAAGGATTTAAAAGATGATGATAACGGTTTAACCTATTATCAAAAAATTCTAACAGATTTTCCAAATTCATCCTACGTAAACCCATCACTTGCAGGCATTGGTTTAATTTATTATAATAAAAATAATGATGACAAGGCGTTCGAATATTTTGATAAAATAGTTAAAAAAGACCCTAAGAGCTCCGAATCAAAAGAAGCACTAGAATATATTAAAAAAATATTTGAAGCGAAAAAAGATATAGCAGGTCTTGAAGAATATTTCAAAACCATTGGTAATCCGCTAAACACAAGCGTTTTAGAATCATCATTATTTGAAGCAGCAAGAGATGCATATTATAACGAGAAAAACTATGATGTGGCAATGCAAAAATTCGAAAGTTATATTTCTAAATATCCTGAAGGAAAATACATTTCAGAATCACACTACTGTTTTGCAGAATGTGCTTATAGTAAACTACTATATGAAAAAGCTTTACCATCCTATCAATATATTAATAATAAAGCAAGGGGCATTTATTCTGAAACTGCTTTATTAAAATCTTCTTATATCTTATTTAAAAATAAAAACTACGAAGAAGCTTTACCGCTTTACATAAAATTAGAAGATTTAGCTGAAACTCCTGCTAACAAATTGGCAGGAAGAATTGGAGCTATGCGCTGTGCATTTGAAACTAAAAAATATGAAATAGCATTAGATTATGCAAACAAGGTATTAAACACAGATAAAATTTCCCCACAACAAACGAACGAATCCAAATATGATAAAGCAAAGTCATTGTTTGAATTAAGAAGATTTGACGATGCAATGATTGAATTTAAAGCCATCTATAAAAACTCAAAAAATATTACTGGCGCAGAAGCACTCTATCATATTGCCAAAATTCATTTTGCAAAACAAGATTATTCTCAGGTTGAAAAAACAATTAATAGTTTAATTAGTTACAACTATTCAAACGACGATTGGAACACAAAAGGTCTGTTGCTTTTAGCGGATTCCTACATTGAAAAAGGCGATGATGCCGATGCTGAATTAATGCTACAAACTATTATTGATGCTAAGCAAAAACAAGAATACACAGATGAAGCTACGATGAAATTGGCAAAAATAAAAGCCAAGAAAAACGCTAGAACACTTCAAGAAACTCAACCTAATTCAAACGATATGAAGATTGAATTTAAAACAGAAAACAAAGACAAAGATTTATTTGATCAATTATATGATGCCCAAAAAGAAAAATTGAAGGCTGAAGAAAAAAAAGATAATTAAAAAATTGAAAATAATCGAATTCAAATAACATGAAGGAATTAAAAAATTATAGCAGCAAAACAACCTTGTCATCACCAAAATATGGCAATGCATATGTTTTTGAACAAGAACAATCTTTGCAAAAAAAACGCACGAAAAAACTGCAATGGTTTTTTGTGATTATTTTAATTTTAGGGTATGTGGTTGCAGCCTTAGCTCAACAAATAGGGACTACTCAAAATTACACGATTACAAGTACATTTCAACCAACCATAAAAGATGCCGTTAAACTAAATGATTTGCCTGATATTAAAGACACGACAAATAAAATCACGAATATTAATTATGGAATTTCATCAACTCCATTAGTTGGTAAATACGAAGTCATTCCCATTGATGCTGCTAAAATGCAAAACGAACCATTAGCGAAATTATATCGATCACTTTTAAAAATCGGCATGGGTAATTACACAACACCATATGGTGAATTTTGGATAAACAGTTTAAGAACCCGCGATGTTGCATATGGCGTTCACTTTAAACATTTATCTTCTTCATCGCAATTAAAAGAAGTTGGCTACAGTGGTTTTAGCGACAATGAAGGTGAGCTATTTGCAAAGAAATTTTACAAAAAACACACATTGATAGGCGAGTTTAATTATAAAAGAAATGTGAGTCATTTTTATGGCTACGATACATCAGAAAATAAATTGACAAAAGATTATACTAAACAACGTTATCAATTATTTGAACCCGTTGTGAAACTTCAAAGCCATTTTACAGATAGCACGAAAATAAATCATCAAATAAAACTTGCCTATTATAATTTGAGTGATTTATATAACGTGTCAGAGAACAATATTAAACTGAATACAATTTTCAATACTTACATCCAGAAAGAAAGATTGTTTGTGAAATTTGATGCCGATTATTATAACCACAAATTGCCCAATGATACGCTAAACGACGTGATTGTAAAATTAAATCCCTATTTTGAAGCGCACAAAAATAAATGGAAAGCAGATATTGGATTGGCAGTAGTGCTTGATGTAATGAGTAATGTTGGGTCAGGCAAATTTTATGTTTATCCTCAACTTAATGCTCAGTACGACGTTTATGAAAGTATAGTTATTCCTTATGCAGGAATTAATGGTGGTTTACAAAAAAATTCTTTAAGAAGTTTATCAACTGAAAATCCATTTATTAAATCAACCCTCAATTATAGAAATACAAATACCAAGTTCAATATTTTTGGTGGCTTAAAAGGAAATCTAAGTTCAAATTTAGGATATGACGTTAAGGCAAGTTATAGTCAAATTGATAGTATGCACTTTTTTGTGATAGACTATAAAGATGTAACTACATTAGACAATAAATTTAAAGTTATCTATGACAACACGAGCTATTTCAATGCCTCAGGACAAATAAAATACCAGTTCAAAGAAAAAATTCATCTTTTAGCAAAAGGAAATTATAATTTATACAAACCTCAAAACATAACACAAGCTTATCATAAGCCTAGCTTCGATTTAACGTTTTCTGGGATTTACAATTTAAAAAGTAAAATTATTTTAAAAGCAGATGTTTATGTGATTGGTGATCAATTTGCATTAACTCAAGTGAAAAAAGATTCGGTATATATAACCGAACCTAAATTATTAAAAAGTGTAGGAGATATTAGCTTAGGCGTTGAGTATCGTTATAGCAAAATGTTATCTTTTTTCGCTAACTTTAATAACATAGCAAATATGAGATATTACCGTTGGGAAAAATATCCAAGTCAACGATTTAATTTTATGGTTGGATTAACGTTTGTTCCATTCTAATTATTTCCTCTCAATCCAGGAAACTATTTTTTTACAATTTGGACTTTTAAAAGACAAAACATAATCTACTAAAAACCCATTTTCATCAATCATATATTTTTGAAAATTCCACTTTACTGAACTACTCATGACTCCATTTTTGTCTTTGGAGGTTAGCCATTTATAAATTTCAGAAATACTATCACCTTTTACATTTACTTTTTCCATCATTAAAAAAGAAACACCATAGTTTTTAGTGCAAAATTCTTTTATTTCAGAACCAGTACCTGGATCTTGTTCTCCAAATTGATTACATGGAAATCCAATAACAACAAACTTTTTATCCTTATATTTTACAAATAGCTCTTCTAACTCTTTAAATTGAGGAGTAAATCCACATTTACTCGCTGTATTTACAATCAGTATTTTTTTACCTTTTAACAATGAAAAGTCAAATAATTCACCATCTATTGTCTTAGTTTTAAACTGATGTATCGAAGACGTAGGTTTTCCTTTTTTTAAATAAAAAGAAAACATTAAATATGAAATTGATATTATAATTATTATAATCGCTATTTTACTCATTCTAATTGGATATTTTATTCAAAGATATTTTATTTTAGGCAATAAAAACACTATGTTTGATACTACGGTAAATTAACACTCAAAATATGAAAAAGTTCAGCTTATTATTTGTTTTAATATTAACATCAATGTTGATATCAGCTCAAACCGTTTTTACGACGCAAGAAGCTTATAATACTCTTAAAAAATCTGGTCAACTAAACCCGAAAGCCAAATATAAATTTTTAGAGCCTAGTAAACAATCAGGAAAAACCTATAACGATCCTATTGCTGTTGAACCAACCACTTTAAGCTACAAGACAGCAACAACAAGTGTTTGTCAATGTATGATGCCGCTTGACCCTACGTTTTCGGTAGTGCCAATTGTGGGCTCTGTTGGGCCAAGTTATAGAAATGACGATGGATCATCTGCTTTGATTCCATTAGGTTTCAATTTTTGTTTTTACGGTACAACTTACACGGATTGTTATATTAACAATAACGGAAACATAACTTTTGTAAATGATTTATCCTCTTTTAGTGCAGGAAGTTTTCCTGCAGGAAACGCTTTAAGCCCTGACACAATAATGATTGCTCCATTTTGGGCTGACGTTGATACTCAAAATCCAGCAAGTGGTCTTTTATACTATAAAAAAACGCCAACTTCATTAATAGTAAAATGGAATAATGTTGGTTATTATAGTAGTATGGCAGATAAAAAAAATGATTTTCAATTAATCATTACAAATGGATTAGATCCTATTCTAGTGAATGGAAACAATGTGGCCTTTTGCTATGGAGATATGCAATGGACTACTGGGGCTGCATCAAGTGGTGTTGGTGGATTTGGTGGTGTGCCAGCAACAGTTGGTGTAAATAAAGGTGACAACTTAAATTATATACAAATTGGGCGTTTTGATAAAGTTGGTACTTCATATGATGGACCTTATGGATTAAATGATGGTATTTCTTTTTTAGATAATAAATCATACTTTTTTAACACATGTGGCACTGGTGGTAACTTACCTCCAATCATTCAAGATGCATCAGGTGGAGGTTCTACTTGCGGAGATACTCTAAGAATATGCGCACTTGGAGACACACTTGTTTATACCACTACATTTTTAGCCCCAGAATTAGGTCAAACTATGACTATCACACCTAGTGCACCGACATTAGGAGGAAGTTTTATTCCATTAGGAGTTACCGCTACAGCACCTGGATTAACAACCTATGCATGGATGGTAGTTGGCTCTGCGTCTGTGACTGGCGTTCATACAGTTATTATCACAGGAACTGATAATGGTTTACCACCACTTTCAACATCTGCAACTTATTACATTAAAGTACAAAACTTAATTGTTCCACAACCTACATTATCAATTTCTCCAGCAGGAACTGTTTGTGCAACTCCTGGAGCAACTTTAACTTTATTAAACTGCGCATCGTATGACAATGTTTATTGGAGTAATGGATCAAGTGGTTGTTCTATTGTAACTAATACTACAGGTGCGTATTATGTAACCGTTCAAAAAACAGGATGTTTCAAATCATCCAAAGATTCAATAGTCGTTTTTCCAAATCCTACTCCAGTTGTATTTGGCCCTTTAAATTATTGCGTGCCTGCAACTAGTACCACTTTATCGGTTTCAGCGCCCCCTTTTGGGATGGCAGCATATAATACATATACATGGACAGCAGGTGGAATCACTACTCCCACTGCAGCATTAGTTGGCTCTTTAAGTGGCATAACTTACACAATCGCAGTAACTGACATGAATGGTTGTACAGGAAAATCTACGTTTACTGTTTCAACTAACACTCCTACCCTAGGGGTTACAGCAAACCCGCTTTCATTATGCGGATCAGGCTCATCAACATTAACTGCTTCAATTTCAGGCGCAACAAGTTATAGTTGGTCAAATGGAGCAACTACACAAACAACATCCGTAAGCGTAGGTGGAGTATACACATGTACAGTACTTGCTAACTATTGTGTAGTTACTAATTCAGTTAGTGTTTCAATTAGTCCAACTCCAACAGTCACAATTCCAGCTTCAGTTGGTATGTGTGCAGGAACAAGTGCTACTTTGGCAGCCATAACTTTTTCTCCATCCGGAGCATATACCTACACCTGGAGTACAGGATCAAATGCACCAATTATTACGGCATCAACATCCACCGTTGTTACTTTACAAGTAACAAATACACTTACAGGTTGTGTTAGTTTAATCTCTAACTCATGTACGGTTGTTGCTGCAACAAACCCAACAGTAACTATGTCGAGCACTCCAATTGTATACTGTAATGGATTTAATGCTACATTACCTCCAGTTGTAACAGGTGGAACCCCAGTCTATACATACTCTTGGACGCCTGGCTCTTTAGGAACATCAGCTACGGCAACGGTAAATACGCCAGGAACATATACAGTATTAGTTATTGATCAGAATTTATGTAAAGGAACTACTACTGTTAGTGTAGTAAAATCCAGTCCAAATGTCACATTATCTTCTCCAGATTTAACAATTT
>JAYVIS010000250.1:0-3466 GCA_043769975.1 Bacteroidota bacterium | reverse complement strand
CAATTGTTAAATTTGCCCCAAAAATTAATGGTCAAACCAAATTGCGATTGGATTTACTAAAAATGACAATTGACAGTATTAAACTAGGTGCAGCCATTTTAACTTACAATTATAATGACACTCTTTTAAAAGTTAATTTACCAGCTATATATAATACAGTAGATACAGTAGGTGTGACCGTTTATTATCATGGTATTCCACAAGGTGATCCTTCTGGTTGGGGTGGTTTTTCTTTTAGTGGAAATTATGCCTATAATTTAGGTGTTGGTTTTGGTGCTAAACCGCATAATTATGGAAGAGTTTGGTTCCCTTGTTTTGATAATTTTGTAGAAAAATCACAATACGAATTCAACATTACAACTGATACTTCAAAAACTTCTTTTTGTAATGGACAGCTAATTTCTGATGTCAAAGTTGGAAGTAAACGAACTAGAAATTGGGTTTTTAATAAAGAAATTCCCTCCTATTTAGCTTCCGTTGCTGTAGCAGATTACACGCAAGTTAATTGGAACATTATGGGTGCTTTAGGTAATATTCCGGTTGTATTATCTGCACGAAAATCGGATACAACTGCTTTAAAAAATGGGTTCTTGCACTTACCAAATGCTGTTTTAGGATTCGAAAATTATTATGGGCCCTATGTATGGAATAGAGTAGGCTATTGTTTGGTTCCATTTTCTAGTGGTGCAATGGAACATGCCACTAACATTGCTTATCCTCAAGCTGCAACTTCTATTGCATATGAATCTCAATTAATGGCGCATGAATTATCTCATCATTGGTGGGGTGATTTAATGACTTGTGAAACTCAAGAAGATATGTGGCTTAATGAAGGAATGGCAAGTTACAGTGAACGTTTATTTTTAGAATGGACTTACAATTATAAAAAATATTTGGACGAAGTAAAATTGGTTCATGATGGGTTACTGAAATTCACTCATCTTACTGAAAAAGGATTTAGAGCAATTTCAGGTGTTCCTCATCAATACACTTATGGAGATCATGTTTATAAAAAAGGTGCTGATGTTGCTCACACGTTAAGAACTTACATGGGTGATGCTGCTTTTTTTAATGGATTAAAATATGTTTTAGTTCAAAAAGCATATAAAAATATGAATAGCCTTGAGTTTAGAGATTTATTGCAAATTTCTTCTGGGCAAAATTTGACACCGTTTTTTGACAACTGGGTGATGAATGGTGGTTGGCCGCACTTCTCTATCGATTCTCTTAAAACAACTGGCGCAGTTGCTCCTTTTACTAATGTTGTTTATGTTAAACAAAAATTATTTGGAGCGCCTGCGTTATATACAGGAGTGCCTTTAGATATTACATTAATGAACACTGCTTGGACAAAAGAAATAAAAACGATTAATATGACTGGTGCAACTGGTGTTTATACTTTTACAAGCAATGTTAAACCAGTTTATTCAGGAATAAATAATGAGTCTCGTATTAGTGATGCCATTTCATCAGAATATAAAACAATAAAAACAAATTCTACTATAAATTATACCTTAGGTAAAGTCACATTTTATGTTTCGAACAAAGGATTGGACTCATCATTTATAAGAGTTGAACATAATTTTGCAAAGCCTGATGCTTTTAAAATTAACACGTATAGTTATAGATTAAATTCACAGCACTATTGGAAAATAGATGGAATTTTGTCAAGTGGTTTTGAATGTAAAATTCGATTTAATTATGATGGAACTAAATCAACAACTGGAGGAAGTTATATTGATACTTGTTTAACTGTGGTTAGCGGTGATAGTATGCTATTGTTATATAGAAAAAATGCAGCAGATGATTGGAAAGAAGTAAAAAGTTACACTAAATTTAAACTAACCACTAAGACAGGTTTTTTTACAGTTGATACGTTTAAACTTGGGGAATATGTTTTTGCAAATGGAAGGAGCAATGTGTTAATAGGACTTAATGAAAAATCTATTAAAAATAATTACTTACATCTGTATCCAAATCCAGCAACGCAATTATTGAATGTCAAAATTGAAAATTTGAATCACGCTTCAAATAATATGATTGAGATTTATGATATGCAAGGAAAATTAATCAAACAAATTAAAAACATTGAAGCTGATAATTCGATTGATGTTTCATCGTTTTCTAAAGGCTCGTTTATCTTAAGCTTAAAAAACAAAAAAGGGGAATTAGAAAGTAAAGTATTTGTTGTTGAATAAAATTTTCTTAACTTGGTTGAAACAATTAAAATCAAATCATTATGAAAAAAATTTATTTATTAGTATTTTCCTTAACATTAGCTTTTACCTCACAAGCTCAGTTTACCGTAACGGCTGCATTTAATGCAGTTCCTGGCGATGTTGATAATTATTATAAAATTGACACAACAGGTGTTGCCTTCGGCAGTCCTGGCACTGGGCAAGTTTGGAATTACACTACTTTAAATGTTTCTGCCTCGCCCACACTAGTTGCAGAGACTTATACAACTGTTGGATCAACGCCAGCGGGAGCATCATTTCCTGCAGCAAATTTAGCATCTTCTTCAACTGATAATCCAGGGCAATTTTCATATTATAATGCTTCAACAGTAAAGTATGATTTTATTGGAGCAACAGTAAATCCTACACTTAATGTCGTATATTCAAATCCAGAAACATTTTACACTATTCCATTTACTTACGGAAGTTCAAGTGTAGATAATTTTGCTGGAATGCTTTCTACTGGAACATTCACTTTAAATAGAACAGGTACAATTACGACTACAGGTGATGGAATGGGAACTTTAAATTTGCCTAGTGGAATTTCTTACAGCAATGTTTTAAAAATTAAAATTACTCAAACTGTTATAGATGTATATATGCCTACAGGTAGTCAAACAATAACTTCAACTAGTAATGTTTGGATAAATGCCGCCTCTAAATTTTCTATTTTAACAGTTGGAATGAATACTACAACTTCAGGTACAGTAACAACTAAAGATAAAAATGTTCAACTTAATAAAATAGCATATGTTGGATTAAATGAGATTGCTTTATCAGATAACAACTTCTCTATTTATCCAAACCCTGCAAATTCTCAAACTAATGTTAATTTTGTTGCTAACACAAATGATGCATATAAAGCGATTATTGTTAATGCTTTAGGTCAGGAAGTGAAATCAATAAATTTTACAAACATTAACATTGGTTCAAACAGTCAAGCTATAGATTTAAGTGGATTAAACACAGGATTGTATTTTATCAAATTATCAAGTAAAAATACTGAAGGAATTCAGAAAATTATGATTCAATAAAACTGAGTGATAAAAATAAAAAAGGGTATTGGTTTTTCAATACCCTTTTTTTATTTAAAATTCTTTACAATTTCCTCACATATAAATTCAGCTGTTTTTCCGTTTCCAAATAATTGGGGATAAGATACATTTTTGTTTGATTGTAATAAATTGTAAGCATTTAAAACAGCTGTTTCATTTGCATCTACAAGTATT
>JAYVIS010000249.1:0-3645 GCA_043769975.1 Bacteroidota bacterium | reverse complement strand
ATTTTCTCTTCAATCGAATGTGGGGCATGATCTGTTGCTATAATATCCAGTCGATTTTCTAATATAGATTTTAGTAATCCTTGTCTATCTGCTTCACTTTTTATTGAAGGATTCCATTTTATTTTTGAGCCTAAAATATCATAATCTTTATCAGAAAAGAAAAGATGGTGAACACATGCCTCTGCAGTAATCCGTTTATCTCTTAAATTAATATTATTATCAAAAAGTTGCGATTCAGAAAATGTTGAAATGTGAAAAAAATGCAACCTATTGTTATGCTTTTTAGAAATTTCTAATACCCTTTTAGTCGCTACCAAACAGGCTTCTTCACTTCTTATTTTGGAATGAGCATTGAATGGAATATTTTTCCCATATTTTTTTAGATACCTCTCAGTATTTTTCTTGATAATTGTGTCATCTTCACTGTGTAGAGCTACTAAAGTTTCTGTACAAGAAAAAAGTTTATCTAAAAAATCAGGATAATTAGCTAAAATACCCTCATTATTATTAAAATATAATCCGTCATCAGTTATCCCACATACATTTTCCGTATTTGTTTTTAAAGCCTCTTCTAAATTATCTTTATTTATACCCATAAAAAAAGAATAATTAGCTAGTGATGATTTAGACGCCAATTCATATTTGTCTTCAAGTAATTCTTGAGTTAAAGTATTTGGAATAGTATTAGGCATATCCATAAAAGATGTAATTCCACCAGCTATTGCAGCTCTTGTTTCAGATTGAATAGTTGCCTTATAAGTTAGCCCAGGTTCCCGAAAATGAACTTGATCATCAATCATACCCGGAATAAGATATAATCCATTCGCGTCAATTGTTTTTATATTAATATTTTTTAAATTAATTGAAGTAGAAATTTTTTCAATTCTTTCATTTGAGATTAATAAATCGCTTGTTGTTATTTTTCCTTCGTTAATTATTGAAGCATTTTTTATTAATATTCTATTCATTTTAGCTAATTAGGGATTACAAAAGTCACAATACATTGGATCTTCGGTTAGTTTTTTATGAGGATATGTTTTTTCTTTTTTGAAATTACACTTTTTACAGGCATAAATATGCTTTAAAGTTGAGCGTGTTGGCATTGCACATAGTTGGCAAGGTAAACCACTAATAGCTTCAACTATTTCAAACCCAATCATATTACAATTTGGACAATGTGTTTTTAATTTTTCGATTAATTTCTTTGTAGCTAATTGAATAACTTTCATCCGAGTTGGATTATTCATAGCCCTCATGTCTGTTTCAATATTAATATTATAACCATTTTTTATTAGATTATTAAAAGTTAATTTTAATTCTTTTAGATTTTTAAAATCTTTAAAAATTTCTAATCTATTATTATGTTTTGCTTTTAAAATTAAACCATGAGATGGAAATTTACTTCGTTTAGCAAATTCAATTAACTCTAATTCAGAAAACACATCTTGACCATCAAAATTTGTTTTTAAACTTAGTTCTCTTGCTAAAACTTCAATTTTATTTTTTTTATCAATAAATATGATTAATTCTTCGTCTACATTTACAAAACCAAGGGTAGGATGTGGACCAAACGAACCCTCGCTTGCAACTCCTAATTCGCAATTAAACAGATTCATTGCTGATAAACATTTTTTTCTAATTGTAGATATTGGATCTAAAGTCCTTTCAATTTCTCCAGTAAATGTCCCAAATAAATCTGTATTAAAATTATCTGGAACAATGCATTTTACATTAATACTTTTTTCAAATAGAGGAGAAATCACTTTTTCTTTCCCATGCTTGGTTGCAATTATTAATTGTTGAGATGAATATATGTTATTAAACTTTTTAATAATTATGTATTTTATTATATATACTATGCAATATTTAAAGGTTTTTATAACAAAACACATTGTCTTTTAAATTTAATTTCAAAAATAAATATGTTTTGATTGTATTATATATTATTTTTTTTAATAATTAAGGAACATTAATAAAGCAATTTAATGAGATGAATTTACTACTCGCACTTAGATGTTCTCTAGCGTCATACAAATCTTTCTGTAATTTTTTTATCCTACTTTCTCTCATTTTAACATCTTCTTCATTATGAGAGTTTTTAATTTTTTCTTCCTGAAATTTAATTTTAATATCCACAAATTTTGTAATGATATTAATTGCTTCACTTTTATCAAAAGTTCCGTCTAATAAGTTAATGTTCATATTTATAGGTTTTAATTATGGTTTATTTTTTTTAAATTATTGTCCTTGTCCTAACGAGAATGCTGGTTTCCCATTAAACGCATACAAATTTTCAGTTTTTATTACATCAATATTTTTCAGTAATGCTCTGCTTAACAATTCAATGATTTCGCTTTTTAATAATATTTCGCTATCTGTTGCTTTAAATCTACAGCGCCAGTGATCAGTACAAAAAGTTTCTTTAAAACCATCAGGCCAAACTTTTATACCACGATTAGTAATCATTGTTAATTTAACATCATTTGTTTCAATTGATTTAACAATTTCAGCAAGTTTGTTCGGGTCAGTATCGTTCCAATGCACAAACACATCAACACCTAACAAGTCTTTTTTTGCAGGTGTACGTTTTTTGTACTTTGGTAATACTAAAGCTTGTCCATTAGCATAAGAAACAGCTTTTAGTTTTGTTGGGGTATTTCCTAAGTTTATAATGACAGCTTCCGCAAACTCATAAGTGCCAACTTTTTGTTTAGAAATTCCGTCTTTAAAAATATCGTAAGTATGTGTACCGTCTTCAATTGTTTTTAACCATGCATTTTGTACTTTTTCGGCAACCTGTGTTTGCCCAATATGGTTTAGCATCATAATAGCTCCTTGTAATAAGCCAGATGGGTTTGCCATATTTTGACCCGCTCTCCGTGGTGCAGAACCATGAATGGCTTCAAACATTGAACACTCTTCACCAATATTTGCTGAACCTGCTAATCCTACTGAACCAGCAATTTGAGCTGCAACGTCAGATAGAACATCACCATATAAATTTAAAGTTACAATTACATCAAATACTTCTGGCGTATCAGCCATTTTGGCTGCACCAATATCAATGATCCAATGTTCATTTTCAATATTAGGATATTCGGCAGCTATTTCATCAAACACTAGATGAAATAATCCATCCGTTTGTTTCATTATATTATCTTTAGTAAAGCAGGTTACCTTTTTTCTACTGTATTGCTTTGCATACTCAAAAGCGTATCTTACAATTTTTTCGCAACCTGGTCGGCTAATAATCTTGAGGCATGGCACAACTTCATCAGTTTGTTGGTGCTCAATACCAGCATATAAGTCTTCTTCGTTTTCACGAATAATGACTATATCCATATCTGGGTGTTTTGTTTTAACAAAAGGGTGCAAACTCATGCATGGCCTTACATTTGAATATAAACCTAAAAATTTACGGGTTGTAACGTTTAAGCTTTTATAACCACCACCTTGTGGTGTAGTAATGGGCGCTTTTAAAAATATTTTATTTTTACGAATTGTTTCCCAAGATTCATTTGCTATACCAGCTGTGTTACCAGCTAAATAAACTTTTTCGCCTACTTCAATTTCATCAATTTCAAGTTGAGCGCCTGCTGCTTTTAAAATACTTAGGGTTGCGTCCATAATTTCTGGACCAATTCC
>JAYVIS010000248.1:0-3197 GCA_043769975.1 Bacteroidota bacterium | reverse complement strand
TAATTGTTGAACTTAAACTTGGCATTATTGAAGAAGTTTTTTCGTTAGTGTTTACACTTGCTTCAGAATTACTTTCGTTTTTAATTGTTAAAGTTGCTCCGACATTATTATTAGTGTTTATAGTATTTGTCAAAGCTTGTTGCTGTGCCATTTTTGGGTTAATAGCTGGTTTCATATTTAACCAATCAGGGTTCTGTGCCATAACAGAGTTCTCCTGACCAATGCTACCAACTTTTGTTCCTAGTTCTTTTGTGTTTGCATAACGTTGTCCAAGGTCGGAATTGAATGCTTTATTCGGGTCTTTTAAAGCTTCAAGTTTACCTTGAATTTTATTAAACGAAGCACTTCCTTGTTCACGCTCAGATGCAATTGGCGAATGAAGTTGTTTTCTTGCAACTTCTAATTCTCCCATAATACCTTTACGAGCTTCCCTAACTGCTAAACTTTCAGCTTCTTTTTTACTCTTACCTAAAGAAATATATTTGTCACGCAAATCTTGAACTGCAAAACTTTCGTTTTTAATAGCTTGTTCCCTTTCGTGTTTTTTAGTAGCTTGTTTTTCTAATTCGTCAAACGCATTATATACAGCCCATACAGCCAATGCCAAAGCTGCTAATGCTAATATCACAGCGCCAATTGGATTCGCTAACATAGCAGCGTTTAAAGCTACCATATTTCCAGTCGCTAATGCTGTGGCTGTTGACCATAACGAAGTGGCTACTGATATCGCAACCGTTGC
Source organism: Bacteroidota bacterium (assembly GCA_043769975.1). GTDB lineage: Bacteria > Bacteroidota > Bacteroidia > B-17B0 > Aurantibacillaceae > UBA4416. Next base: position 2,458 of record JAYVIS010000248.1, on the reverse strand, counting down.
AACCGCATCAGCACGCTTTGCAATAATATTACCTTCGGTATAAAATAAAGAACGTTTTTGTAAAGCGTTATTAATTCCAAAAACAATATTATAAGCAACCATGTAACCTTTAGTGATTAAAATAGTTGCTTTCCATACTGCAAAGAAAGAAAGTATTGAAGCCCCTACTAATAATAAGTTTTCCATATTATCAGTAACAAAACCAATAACTGATTTCGCAATATTTAAAGCCTTGTTTGAATTACCAGTTGCTGTTAATAAATTAACCCACTTATTTGATAATTCAGATAATGTATTTTTTAATGTTTTTGAATTTATTTCAGCAGCTTTTTTAGCTTCACTTGTATTGGTAACACCTTCGGTATATTTATCATAAAGCCCTATATTTTCCATTAATATAGAACCTGTGGTTAAATTTATAGTTCCAAAAACTTTATCTAATAAAGCATCTTTTTCTTTTGCTGTTTTTAATTTTGCATACTTAGCATTCACTTCCTCTAAAGCGTCACGAGTATTAAATAAACCGCTTTGGTAACCTAATCCGCTAGCTTTTAAGCGAACTAAAGTTCCTCTTAATGCTGTACCAGCCTCCGCCCCCATTATTTGTTTAGAAGCTAAAACTTCAGTCAATGCAACTGATTGTTCTAAACTTAAATTTGATTGTTTTGCAACTGCTCCAAATACTTTAAATGTTTCTGAAGTTTGAGTTATACTAGCAGCGCCAACAGCTTGACCAGCTGCTAAAACATTAATAGTTCTATCAGCTTCCAATGCTCCTAAAGAAAATTGATTTAAAATACCAACTAAATTTTCAGCACTTACACCCAGTTCATCACGACTTGCTTTTGACAAAGTAATTGCAGCGGTTGTGACAGCGCTAATCCCTTCGGTTGTTTCAGCAAATGTAGAATTTAAACCAGCTATTTTTTCAAATGCTTGGGCAACTTCAATGGTTGATTTTTTTGTTTCGCCTGCAACGTTGCCGATTGCATCTTCAAATTTAGCAAAATCTTTATCGGATAAATTGCTTACAATAGTTCTAAAACTTTGTAAAGCATCTTCATAATTCATTATACTGTCAACGGAAAATTTTGCGGTTGCAATAACACCAGCGGCAACAGCAGCAGCGCTCGCCATTCCTAAAAATTGCTTACTTACATCGCTTAATGCTGGGGTCATTTTTCTAAATAACCTTTCACTCTTTGAATTTAATGTTTCAACCCTATCGTTAAACTTTTGGGTTGCAGAACCCATTCCACCAAGAACTCCGCTGTACTTGTCAACGGCTGTGAATATGGTAGGGACTGTAAAAGCTTGCATTTATTTTTTTGTTTGCTGAGCGTTAATTAAATCTTTTTCATTTTTAGAAATCATATCGTGCCAATATTCAATTCCATAATGGTCTTCGTTATCTAAAAAAAGGCTACCAACTTGCGAAGGTAGCCAATGAAGTTCCCCCACTACCGAGGTAATCATATTGTTTATACTTACCTCGTTTACAAGAAAAAAACTGATATACTTTGACAAACACTATAATCCTGAGTGTCAAGTTTATTAATAATTCCTTTTACTTTACCTGTTAACATTACAACGTAACATTTAACCATGTCTTGAGCACTTCCGTCAGCACCTTTTAAACCGTTAGTTACTTCGTCAACGTTTAAACGGTTTTTATAAACTAATTCTTCAGTATTTTTTTCAGCCTCAATTGGGAATAATAATTTATGTTTCCAAACACATTTTTCGTCAAGCGACAACGTGCCATCTTCCACATAAGAAACTAATTCTTCGATTGTTTTTTCGTATGTTAATCGTTTTTTATCACCAATTTTTTTTGATGCTAACCAACGATTTACTTCGTTTTGTGCTACTTCTTTTGAAATTACATTTTCCATTTTTCTTTATTTATTTTGATTATTTACTATGCTTGTTTTTCAAGCTTTCCACCGCCTGAAATTTTCAAAGTTGTTAAAGTGTCTAATCCGTTTGCTTTAACGTCACCAACTGGCGAACCTACACCCTGATAAACTGAACCGTTAATATGTGTAATTGTCCAAGTTGCTTCTAATGGGTTTCCAGCCATTTCAGCAATCTTTTCTAATTCCATTCTTGTATTCATATCGTTAGATACAGGAACTTCAAAAGACCAACGAACCTGACTTAAACTTCTGATAGTAGAACCACCACCATCAACACCGTTATTATCATCAGTTCCACGAAAGCCACCAGTATCAAATGTACTAGCTTCTCCAGCTTTTGGGTATAACGTACCACTCTGTAAAGTTGGATGATTAAATGTTACTTCAATTATGTCGCCACCTACTGCCATTGTATTTTATTTTTATAGATTAATATTTTTTATTGCCCGAAATTAAAACCAGCGAATACAGTTGTTGAAATTACACGAGCTGTTCCTGTTCTTTTATATTTTAAAGAAGTTTCGAAACGGTCAGGATTT
>JAYVIS010000247.1:0-4621 GCA_043769975.1 Bacteroidota bacterium | reverse complement strand
GGGATCTTTTAGCTTTTCATAGCTTGCAAATGAACCAGAAGCATATGGTTGTAAAGTACCTTCCTTGCCTAATAAATCCTTTTTAAATAAATAGGCAGCTTGAGCATATATAACTTGGCCTGTTCCAATTAAAGGTGCGGCATTGCCTGCACCATTAAAACTTGTAGCACTATTTGTTCCGTTTGCAGTATTCATAGCGCCAGCATTACGGATGTAATTTGGACCAAAATCATAATTAAGAAATGCTGCATATGCAGTAACTGCGTTTTGTTTTTCTTTGTTTAAATAATAATCAAAAAACAAGTCTACTGCAAAACTTTGTAACGGAGTGGATATTGTATCCATTGATGTATTTCTATACCACATGGCATTTTTTTGGTAAGAAAAACCACTTCCGATATTAAATATCCTTTTTTTACCAAGATATGAACCTGCACTATAAGGCAATTGATTACTTTCTTTATTTAAGAATTGCCATTTAACATATCCTTGGTATTGCATTTCTGGTGCTTTGGTTGAGAATGCTGAGGAGTTTGTTCCTCCTAATGTTGCAACAGGACTTAATGAATTTTGAACAGGAAATGGATTTGATGCTGAGAATCGGTAATCTAAATCTCCAATTTGCCCCTTTGCGTAAACTCCTAATTTTCTAACGAACTGATCAGTTACATCGTTGGTTGCTTCTTCAATTGTTGGTAAATCTAAACCTAAAATGTTTCCAACACCTGAAGATGAATAACGAGAAGTTCCATTCCAGCCATTTAAACCACCACCAATGGTAACATAATTTTTACAAACACTGTATTCCGCAGTAACATCATGAAAGAACATGGGTGATTTTCGTGCAGATAAACTATTGAAACTATTGATACCAAATTGTGTATAGAAAAATATTTTTTTATTTACTTGACCCATAAGTTGATACCTCACACGTCTTAAACCTACGTCAAATGTTTCTTTTTTTGGAGTCCCATAAATTGTTGATCCAGGATTATTATCATTATACCTAAGCCAAACTTGCGCTAATCCGGTGCCTTTAATATATTTTGTGCTATCATCGCTTAAATATATTTTTAGGCCATCTTTAAACCTAACACTTGGTAATTGTGCAAATCCATTTATTGAAATGAATATTGCAGTAAATATGATTATATTTTTCATAGTTAATCTTTAAAAAATGAATATAAAATGGTCTTGCTAAGTTTTAACTTAACTAATGCTAAAAAATTATGGAATAGAGTAACATTTAATTAGTTGAAACTTAGCAAGGATTTTTAGAGCCTTAGCTCAATTTCAAAACTCGCGTTGATGTAGCAGCGTGTCCAAGTTGTTTATGATTTTCAAATCCTTCTACTTTAATAGTTCCACCTTCGTCTTTGTAATCTTCAACTAAACTATTTAAAGTTAAAATAGATGTATGATCCACTATTTTAGCTGTGCTAACGTCAATTGTAATATTTTTACCTTGAGGTAATGCTGCAAATACTTTTTTAAATCCTAAAATATTAGTAAACATTAAACCACCATTTACTGTAAGTGTATAGTCTTCTTCATTTTGTTTTGTTAAACTACTGCTTGACTTAAACAAATTTTTAATTGAAGCACCATTCATCAAATTAACAATAATTTCTAGTAGAATACCAGTTCCAACACCAACCAATAAATCAGTTGCTAACGTTACAACAACAGTAGCAGTGAAAACAATAAATTGTGATTTTCCAATATGTAACATGTGAATAAATTCTTTTGGATGAGCAAGTCTAAAACCAACAAAAGTTAACATAGCAGCTAAAGCAGCATTTGGAATCATTTCAATAATTGGAACTGCAACTAAAACTGCTAATAGTAAAAATAACCCGTGAAAAAAATTAGCCCAACGTGTTCTTGCACCATTACTAACATTTGCTGAACTACGCGCTACTTCACTAATCATAGGCAAACCGCCTAATAAACCAGCAATTGTATTACCTATTCCAACCGCAACTAAATCTTTATTAAAATTTGATTTTCTTTTAAATTCATCAACACCGTCAATTGCTTTTGCTGTCAATAATGACTCTAAACTTCCAATTAAAGAGAATAAAACGACATACATAATAAAATCACCAGCATGAGTACTTAAGGCAGAAAAATCAGCATTCAAAATACCTCTGCTCACAAAATCACCTTTCATAACTGAACCGCTAGTGAAAGATTCAAAAATACTTCCAATTTTAACTAAAGAGAAGTTAGAAATAGCTCCATCTGTTTTAATATTTAAAACAATACCTAAAGGAATAGCAACAATTAATACAATTAATGGAGCAGGTATCTTTTTTAATTTTTGGTGTTTCACAAAACTCATTCCTATTAATATTAACAAGCAAGCAATTCCAATCTCAGCAATATGCGCATTTTCATGCATAATACTTTCCGGAATCATAGCTAATAGCTCTAAAGGCTCTTTACCTTTTAAAAACTTAGGATCAATACCTAATAAAGTATGTATTTGTTTTGACATAATGATGATTCCAATTGCAGCAAGCATACCATGTATAGCAGCTCCAGGGAAAAAATCAGCTAATTTGCCTAATTTAAAAACTCCAAATAAAATTTGAATAATACCAGCAACCACAATAGCTCCTAATGCTAAATGCCAGCCAGTATCTCCACCACCAAATGCTGCAATAGCTCCACCACAAATGGCAATTAAACCAGCTGCAGGGCCTTTAATAGTTAAACGGGATCCAGCAAAAAAACTAACTACAACACCACCAATGATAGCTGTTACTAATCCGAAAATAGCTGGGAAATCAGATGCTTTAGCAATACCTAAACTTAGTGGTAATGCTAATAGAAATACTAGAAAGCCTGAAAGTGCATCTTTTGAGAAATTTTCTTTTAATCCTGCTAATCCATCTGCAGGGTAATATCTTTTTTGATTTTTGTTTGTCATAATTTCTTATTTAATTGATTTAATTCTATAAATGCAATATTAAAACTGCTTCAACAAACAACTTAAAAGTTGTTTGCTATAAAAAGCTTATGGGTTAAGCTAATAGTCTACTTAGCTATAAGTAGATAGAATTAAAGAAATCAGATTCGGAAATTACAAATCGCAATATAAATTGGATTTTTTAGTTTTTCCGCTAATGGGTTGGCGGAAACTGTTTGTATTTTTAATACATCGTATTGGAAATAGGTAATAAAATATGGTAAAGTGAAAGCCTGAATAAAAAAAACATCTTCAGTTTCATTTTCAGATTCCTCTAATAATGAATCACTATTGTTTGAACTGCTATCGTATTTATGTGAAACCAAAGCTAATTCCTTATGGTTAAATTTACCAATAGAAGCCTTACTATTTAAATTCTGAACAGTTTTAGCACCAAACGATGCTACAAAGCACAGCAAAAAGAATATTGAGAAATATGTAGACCTGTTTAGTTTCATTTTTCAACAACAAAAGTAAGTATAAAAAGTATAAAAAAAACAAATCATTTTATTATTAACGTTTTTTGTTACAAATATGATTTTTGACTGTAAGTTGAATTACAACTAACTTAAGTAAAATAATAAAAGCATACGAACTTAAAATAGTATCATATGCTTTTATTTTAAAACCGAATTGCAAAAAAAAGAGTTAAAACTCATATCGATAAATTGGATCAATATCACTTTTATCATCGTAAACAGCTTTTAATTCGGTAATTAATCCGCTATTTAAACCATAAACCCAACCATGAATTTGCAGTATTTTTCCATCATGCCAAGCTTTTTGAACAATTTTAGTTTCTGCTAAGTGCTGAACCTGTTGAATGATATTAAGTTCGGTTAACCGATCTGTTCGTTTTTCTATATCAGCAATTTTTTCAAGTTCCGAATGGTGCATGTTATAAACATCTTTAATGTTTCTCAACCACTTATCAACTAACCCAAAGGTTTTATTTGTCATTGCAGCTCTAACTCCCCCACAACCATAATGGCCACAAACTATAATATGTTTAACTTCTAAAACATTTACTGCATATTCTAAAACACTCATTAAATTAAAATCAGTGTGAACTACCATATTTGCAATATTCCTATGCACAAACATTTCTCCACTTTCAGTATTAGTAACCTCATTTGCAGGTACACGACTATCGCTACAACCAATCCATAAATAATCAGGTTTTTGTCCTAAAGACAGTTTTTTAAAATATTCGGGATCATCAAACTTTTTTTCTAATGCAAAACGTCTATTGCCATCTATTAATTTTTGATATGCTTTGTCCATAATTAATCTTTATATTTTATAAGTTCAACTTCTATTTTTCTTTTTTTTGCCGAACTAATGAAGTCTGAAATAACATCTTTAGAATCTCTATTTATTTTTTTATTAATGCTAGCATCAATAATCACTTTACTATCCGAATTAATGCTTGCGAAAAAACGAATTAAATAACCTTTATTAAAAAAAGTGACATGTTGTGGTAGTTTAATTAAATAATACAATTGACCATCAATAGTATCACTACTGGCATCAAATGAAGATCTAATATTATCACGAATTATAAAAATAACAGAAACTATTAAACCAACACAAACTCCTTTTAATAAATCAGACACTAACATAATTACAATTGTTATTACAAATGGT
>JAYVIS010000246.1:0-2266 GCA_043769975.1 Bacteroidota bacterium | reverse complement strand
GGGCTGATCCTGAACCATTACCTTTTAATGTTGATTCAGTGCATTTAAAACATGCTGCAGTTTCTGCTGATGGTAACACATTGTATTTTGATGCTAAATTAGCTGGTACTTACGGAGGAACTGATATTTGGATGAGTGAATTCAGTAAAAAAGATAAAACGTGGGGAGAGCCTGTAAACTTAGGGCCAAGTATTAATACACCAGGTAGCGAAGGTTATCCGTATATGGCTGAAGATGGTAAAACTTTATATTTTTCATCGAACTACCATTTAGGTATGGGTGGTTTAGATATTTTTAGAGCAGAAAAAGATGCTAACGGTAAATTTACAAAAGCTCCTGAAAACTTAAAATCACCAATGAACTCAGCAGGTGATGATTTTGGAATTATTTATGAAGGCAAAAAAGTAAAAGGATATTTTACCTCAAACCGTGACGGTGGAAAAGGAAGTGATGATATTTACTCTTTCATCTTACCACCGTTAAACTTTAACTTAACTGGTACTGTAGTAAGTGACGAAAACAATGAACCTGTTCAAAATGCTTCGATTCATTTAAAAGGTTCAAACGGAGATATGTTTGAATTTAATACTGCTGCTGATGGAAAATATAACTTTAAGTTAAAAGAAAACACATCCTACGAAGTAACTGTAGCAACTGGAAAAACAACTGCATCAGCATCATTCAAATTAGGCTTCCTTGCAAATAAGGATATGGGTAAATTAACATCGGTTGATGAAAACGAATCTAAAGATTTTGTAAAAGATTTTGCTTTAACACCAGTTAAAGCTGAAATTCGTTTCCCTGCAGTGTTATACGATTTAGGAAAAGCAACGTTACGTCCAGAGTCTAAAGATTCATTAAACTTCTTATATCAAACATTAATAGATAATCCAAGTATTGTTATTGAATTACAATCTCATACGGATAGCCGTGGTTCTAATACAGCCAATCAAAAATTATCTGAAGAGCGTGCTAAATCTTGTGTTGTTTACTTAAACGAAGAGAAAAAAATTCCATTAGAGCGTTTAACATCTAAAGGTTGGGGTGAAGGTAAATTATTAATTAAAGACGTAGTAATTAATAAAGCTAAAACAAAAGAAGAAAAAGAAGCTTTACACCAAAAAAATCGTCGTACAGTATTCCGTATTGTTAACTGGGATTATGTAGATCCTAATGCTCCAAAATCTGATAAACCAATTTTTAAACCACAAGTAAAAGGTGAAGAAAATTCGGAATCAGTTGAAGATAACGAAACAAAATAAATAGATTTAAAAAAGCCTTTCAAAATTTGAAAGGCTTTTTTTTATGCACTTTCACACATTAAAAAATGTTAATTGAAATGGTGTGTTATTAAATAGTGTAATTTTGTAGTTCATTAAAACAAAACTTGTGCGCGACGTTATTTGGACCATCATCATCCTTTGGGTAGTATATAAAATTTATGATGCTTTTAAAACAGTGTCTAAAAATAAAAATCCATCTCAAAATTTTAATCAGTCAACAAATTATAGTAAAGAAGGTGAAGTGAAAATTGAACACACCACGTCAACAAAACCGCACTATAACGCTAATGATGCGGAGTATGTTGATTATGAAGAAGTAAAATAATGTATAAATTACACATATACATTTTATTACTATATTCGCTACAAGGGGTTTCTCAAGAACAACCATACCCAAATCCTCAAACAGCAACGCCAAAAGATTTTAATACATTTAAAGAACGCCTTTATATTGGCGGAAACGTGGGCGCTTGGTTTGGCAACACCACATACATAAATTTATCGCCAATTGTTGGTTGTAAAATCACAAAAAAGTTTTCGGTTGGTACAGGTGTAACTTACAATTACTTTAGCCAAACGTATCGCAATCAAAAATATGAATCAACCATATATGGGGGCAATATATTTGCACGGTACTTAGCTCTTGAAAACGCATTTGTGCAAGTAGGATGGGACAGGTTAAGTGTACCAAATTACAACTCACCAAAGCTAAATACACGAGTGTGGGTTGATAATATATTAATTGGCGGTGGCTACCGACAACATTTTTCAGAAAAAGGGACTTTTGTAGCCGCCATATTTTATAACATTAACGAAACACCTTTATCCCCCTATCCAAATCCGATAATACAAATAGGGTTTAATGTTGGGTTTTAAATTATGCACATAATTATTTAAATTTATGAGTGTAATCAAAATATTATTGGCATTTTTACAGGAGTTCATTATAAAAAATTGCCTAGGTGTTGGAATGGTATACAAGT
>JAYVIS010000245.1:0-4021 GCA_043769975.1 Bacteroidota bacterium | reverse complement strand
TCGAGATGCTAAACTGTTCTCGACTCCGCTCGAACTGACACATAGACTAAAACATATAAGCTAATGGTATAAATTCTTGAACACAACACAATGTGCGTTTTCGTATTTTATTTAATATGAATTATCTTTTATAAATTCTTCTGGCGTTTTCGCATGTTCAATACTAAAATCACCAATTTTTGTTCGGCAAAGTTCCGTTAAATAAGCGCCGCTATTTAGGGCTAGTCCAAAATCGCGAGCAATACTTCGTATATAAGTTCCCTTAGTGCAATTAATTTTAAAACCAACGTGAGGAAGCTTGCAAAATGTAATTTCAAAATTTAAAATATCAATTTCACGTGCCTTTAATTCAATCTCTTTTCCTAACCGTGCCAATTCGTACACACGTTTTCCCTCTACTTTAATGGCGCTAAACATGGGCGGCACTTGTTGTTGCTTTCCAATAAATTGTTTAACCGTTTCATGAATTAATTCTTCAGTAATATGTTCAGTTGGAAAAGTAAAATCAACTTCTTTTTCCATATCAAAACAAGGTGTTGTGGCTCCAATAAAAAAAGTGCCAGTATATTCTTTTGGCAAATCCTGAAATTGAGAAATCTCTTTTGTCTTTTTTCCTGTGCAAATAATTAATAAACCAGTGGCTAAAGGATCTAAAGTACCAGCATGTCCAATTTTTAAATGAACAAATTTTTCGTCTAATAAAAGGGATGGATGTCTTTTTAAAGCGTGTTTTAATTTATTAACAGCCTGAAATGAAGACCAAGTGTAAGGTTTATTAATTAATAAAAGTTCGCCATCGCGATAATTTGGTTCCATATTAAAAACTATATGCTATGCCCCATTTTATCTTTTTTAGTTTGCAGATATTTTTCGTTATGCTTGTTAGAAGGAATAATGATAGGCAAACTTTCTACAATCTCTAAACCGTAACCCATTAAACCAACTCGTTTAACTGGATTATTAGATAATAATTTAATTTTACTTAATCCTAAATCTCTTAAGATTTGTGCGCCAACTCCGTAATCACGTTCATCCATTTTAAAACCTAATTCCAAATTTGCTTCAACGGTGTCTCTACCATTTTCTTGCAATTTGTAAGCTTTTAATTTGTTTAACAAACCAATACCACGACCTTCTTGATTCATATAAACCACTACACCTTTCCCTGCTTTTTCTATTTGTTCCATAGCTTGATGTAATTGTGGACCACAATCACAACGGCAAGAACCAAATATATCGCCTGTTACACAAGATGAATGCACACGAACTAAAACAGGTTCATCTTTTTCCCATGTCCCTTTAACTAAAGCCATGTGTTCTTGTCCGTCAGTTTCAACCTTATAAGCAATTAATTTAAAATCGCCCCAAACCGTTGGCATTTCAACTTCTACCTGGCGAGTTACAATACTTTCTTTTGCTAAGCGATAAGAAATTAAATCTTTTATAGTCACAATTTTTAAATCGAAACGAGCAGCAATCTTTACCAAATCAGGTAAACGAGCCATTGTTCCATCTTCATTCATTATTTCAACTAAAGCACCACAAGGTTCAAAACCTGCTAAACGCGCTAAGTCAATGGTTGCTTCTGTATGGCCGGTTCTACGTAAAACTCCACCTTGTTTAGCTTTCAAAGGAAAAATATGTCCTGGTCTGCCAAAATCAGAGGCTTTCATAGCAGGGTCAATCATTGCTAATACAGTTTTAGATCTGTCTGATGCAGAAATACCAGTTGTACAACCGTGTCCTAACAAATCAATAGAAACCGTAAAGGCAGTTTCCATAGTAGCGGTATTGTTAGAAACCATCATTTCTAATTGCAATTCTTTTGCCTTATCTTCGGTAACGGCAGTACAAATTAAACCACGGCCATGAGTTGCCATAAAATTAATAACTTCTGGAGTTACGTTACGAGCAGCAGTAATAAAGTCACCTTCATTTTCTCTGTCTTCATCATCAACTACTATCACTACTTTACCGTTTTTTATATCAGTAAGTGCTTCTTCTATTGTATTTAATTTTATGGTTTCCATGTGTGCTGCAAATTTAAGCATTAAAAGTATACAAATAGGTCAAAATTAGCTTTTAAAAGCTTTCGAAAGCGCCCAAACCAAACAATGCAAAATCATATTTTATGGGATCTTTTTTATCAAATTGTTTTAACACATTTGTTATCTCTTCAACAGATTTCCAGTCATTTTGTTTACGAATCAATAACCCTAATTTTCGGCTTACATTTCCAGTATGCACATCAAGCGGTAAACATAACTGACTTGATGTTATTGATTTCCAAATACCAAAATCAACACCATGTTTGTCGTTTCTTACCATCCATCTTAAATACATACATAAACGCTTTGCGCTTGAATTACTTAATGGATTAGACACATGTTTCTCAACTCGTGATAAGTGTTGCAAGGATAAAAAAAGTGTTCTAAAATTTGAGATAGCAGTTTTTACATTTTCATCTTTTTTATTAAATCCATTAGAAAAAGCATATTCTAAACCACCATGATTTTTATATAGATTTTTTAAAGCTTGTAAAAAGAAAATACAATCGTTTGAATTGAATGTTCTATGAACAAAGTTTTGAAAACGAGCCTCATCTTTTTTAGAAAAATTTATAATAAAATCATGAGGTGATTGATTCATCAAAGCCATCAACTTGTTACCATTATTGATAATTGAAGTTCGATTTCCCCATGCAATTGTTGCCATTAGAAATGCAGAAACTTCGATATCTTCTTTTTTTGAAAACTGATGAGGAATAGAAATAGGATCAGTTTCGATAAAGGCAGTATTATTAAATTGAAAATATTTTTCATCTAATAAATTTTTTATTTCAATTAAAGCGTCAGGCATTATTCCAATTTAGTTAAATCTAATTTCTCAAGTTTTGGATTAACTTTATGAATACCAAGAACGACTAAAATGGTCATAGCGCCACCAAACACAATAGAAGGAACTAAGCCTAATAATCGGGCTGCCACACCACTTTCGAAAGCACCAATTTCGTTACTACTTCCAATAAAAATACTATTAACGGCTGCAACTCTTCCACGCATTTCATCTGGAGTAGAAAGCTGCAAAATACTATGACGAATAACCACACTAATGTTATCGAACGCTCCTGTAAAAAACAACATCGCAAAAGCTAACCAGTAGTTAGTACACAATGCAAAAAATATGGTGAATACTCCAAAAGCTGCTACAGAAATTAACAAACTAATTCCAGCTTTTTTTCCTGGTGGTTTTACTGCTAAATACAAAGCCATTAAAACAGCTCCAAATGCTGGCGCTGTGCGTAATAAGCCATACGATTCGGGGCCAAGATGTAAAATTTTATCCGTAAATGCAGGTATTAATGCAACAGCACCACCAAACAATACAGCAAACAAATCTAACGACAAGGCACTTAGCACTAATTTATTTTTAAACACAAATTTAATTCCAACACTCATACTTTCTGTAAATGTTTCAACTTTAGTTTTTATAGGAACTGGTTTAGAGCCAATTAAACTATAAAATATAATGGCTAATAAAAACAAAATACATGTAACACTGTAACACCAGTTTGCATGAAACGAATTGCTGTATCCGTATAAAACACCCGCCACAACAGGCCCTAAAATAGACCCTAAATGCCAAGCCGTGCTATTCCATGTTGTAGATTGAGTGTACATTTCGCGCGGAACAATTTGACTCATAAACGGCGTTGTACTCACAGCTAAAAACGAACGTGTGATCCCAAATATAAAAACCACAACAAATAACGGAACTAAACCAAAACCAGATAAACCAGGAAAAAAGGAGCTACTAAAAGCAAATAAAAATAAAGAGCCTAATAATAAAGCAAAGCAACCTATTAATAAAATCTTTTTACGATTCATAATATCAGCTAAATGTCCTGAAAAAAAAGATGTTACGATAAAAGGTAATGCTTCTGTAAGGCCAATTAAACCAAGCATTAATTCATCTTTCGTAAACTCATAATAAATTTGCAAGTAAATAGTACTAAACTGCA
>JAYVIS010000244.1:0-15539 GCA_043769975.1 Bacteroidota bacterium | reverse complement strand
TCACACCTATAGTTATGTAGGAAGTTTTGGAGTCTTTTTAGTTGCAACATCAAGCAAAGGTTGTAAAGATACGGCGCAATTGATAGTAGATATAGTAGCTGATTTTGCTTTATACATTCCAAATACCTTTACACCAGATGGTAATGGAGTGAATGATTTCTTTTTACCAATGGGAGTTGGAATAGATGAAGAAAATTATCGTATGGAAATATTTGATAGATGGGGTGAGCAGGTGTTTACGAGTAATAACTTCCGCAAAGGATGGGATGGTTCCATCAAAGGAAATAAAATTGGCGCACAAGATGTGTATGTTTATAAAATAACAGTATACGATTTACAAGGAAATAAACATCCTTTTGTAGGGCACATCACACTTTTAAAAGCAAATTAATTTTAACAAGCATTTATAAATAAAAAAGAGCCTCTAGGAATAGAGGCTCTTTTTTATTGTTTATTATATATTTTGAAGTTACCATTAAAATTCATTTTCAATAATGTATCTTTGTGTTTTAAAATAAGTAAATGAAGAACATACGAAATTTTTGCATTATTGCCCACATTGATCACGGAAAATCAACATTAGCAGATAGATTATTAGAATATACAAATACTGTTTCTAAACGCGATATGCAAGCGCAAGTTCTTGATGATATGGATTTAGAAAAAGAGCGTGGCATAACTATTAAAAGTCATGCAATCCAAATGGATTATACTTATAATGGAGAAAAATATATATTGAATTTAATTGATACTCCTGGTCACGTTGATTTTAGTTATGAAGTGTCAAGGTCAATTGCAGCATGCGAAGGTGCACTATTAATAGTGGATGCAGCACAGGGAATACAAGCGCAAACAATTTCTAATTTATATTTAGCGTTAGAGCATAATTTAAAAATAATTCCAATTTTAAATAAAATTGATTTGCCTAGTGCGGAACCAGAAATGGTTAAAGACCAAATTGTAGATTTATTGGGATGCGACCGTGATGAGATTATGTCAGCTTCCGGCAAGACAGGAATGGGCGTTCATGAAATATTAGAAGAAGTTGTGAATCGTATTCCGGCTCCAAGTGGAGATGAAAACGGACCATTACAAGCATTAGTTTTTGATTCTGTTTTTAATTCATTTAGAGGAATTATTGCCTATTTTAGAATTTATCAAGGAAGTATTAAGAAAGGTGAAAAAGTAAAATTCTTTAATACTGGAATGGAATATAATGCTGACGAAATTGGTGTTTTAAGATTAAAACCTGAACCAAGAGATGTTGTTAAAACTGGAGATGTTGGATACATTATTTCAGGAATAAAGGAAGCTAAAGAGGTAAAAGTTGGTGATACATTAACAACAGTAGCAAATCCATGTCCAGAAGGTATTCATGGATTTGAAGAAGTGAAGCCTATGGTTTTCGCAGGAATCTACCCAATTGATACTGAAGATTTTGAGGAATTGCGTTATAGTATGGAAAAACTGCAATTAAATGATGCGTCATTAACTTGGGAACCAGAGTCATCATTAGCATTAGGCTTTGGATTTCGATGTGGCTTTTTAGGAATGTTGCATATGGAAATTGTTCAAGAACGATTGGAGCGAGAATTTAATATGACAGTAATAACTACAGTACCCAATGTTTCATATCTAGCATATCAAACCGATGGGGAAGTTGTAACTGTAAATAATCCAAGTGATTTACCAGACCCTGGTAGAATAAAATATATTGAAGAGCCATATATAAAAGCAAATATTATTACTAAGGCAGATTTTATTGGTCCTGTCATGAGCCTTTGTATAGAGAAGCGTGGAATAATAGTGACACAAAATTATTTAACAGCAGATAGAGTAGAGTTAGTTTTTGAATTGCCATTAGGCGAAGTTGTGTTCGATTTCTTCGATCGACTAAAATCTATTTCAAAAGGTTATGCATCATTTGATTATCATCCAATAGGAATGCGCGAATCTGATTTAGTGAAGTTGGATATTCTTTTAAAATCAGAGCCAGTTGATGCTCTATCGTGTTTGATTCATAGAAGTAATTCGTATCATTTTGGTAAAAAGATATGTGAAAAGTTAAAGGAGTTAATTCCAAAGCAACAATTTGAAATTCCAATTCAAGCAGCTATCGGCGCAAAAATTATTTCTCGTGAAACTATTAGTGCTATGAGAAAAGATGTTACTGCTAAATGTTATGGCGGAGATATTAGTCGTAAGCGTAAGTTATTAGAGAAACAGAAAGAAGGAAAGAAAAGAATGAAGTCGGTTGGAAATGTTGAAATACCGCAAAGTGCATTTATGGCTGTATTAAAACTAAACGATTAAGTTGTAGTACTCTTCGTAATTATTAAATTATTTATTTATCTAATTGTTTATTTGAGCTTGCAAGCCAAATGAATAACGTATTAAACAATGCGAAAAACGTAACTCCTGCTTGGCTTTCAAGAGTGTCTTCTGTGAAAAAAGAGAGTAAAAGAATCATAATAAATGGCCAATACAAAAAGTGCAGTTTGTGCTTAAGTGTAATAATTGGATAAAAGATATAGAACAAAAACAGTATTAGTCCAAATAATCCAAATGCAACGGTAAAAGCTAAATATTGATTGTGGCAGCGGAGTCTCCACTCTTTACTCAATTTGGAGTTTGTGTCAATATATGCTTTGGTAAGTGATTGTCCGATATCGCCAGTTCCTACCCCAAATAAATAATTTTGTTTTATAATATAAAGAGATGTTCCCCAAAACTCAAGTCTCATCGTTAGTGTATGTCCAGATGGGTTTTCGTTACGTTTATGTTTTACGAATTCCCACACTAATTCCCTCCATTTATTCATTAATCCAGAACTCATCGAATATTTAAAGTTTGAAGTGCCATTTTCAATATTCAAGATATCTTGATTATTTAAATTGGTAATCCCTAACGAATCTTTAGTGAAGCCTTTACTAGCAATATATCTTAAAATTGTAAATCGTAAATTATTGCCATTGTTGTCATTTCCTTCGTATGGGAGTTTACTTCTTTTTAACCATTCTTTTTGTAATTCATAATCATTAATATTTATTGTAATTAAATTTCCATTTTCTGCCAAGTTAAATAGTGTGTCTTGCAAATAGGGGTTATGATTGATTGTTTGGGCCAACAAAATATTATTTTTACTAGAGGGATTTTCATTGTACATTAATAAATCTGAATTAATTTTATTATAAGTAAGGTAAGATAATCCAAAAAGGAAAATGCAAATAGAAATATTAACATACAGGTTTTTCATTTTAAACAAGTAAAATACTAATAAGAAAAGTCCAACAAGTATTAATAATATGATGCCAGTAGCCATTTGAAATTTATAGATAAAAAACAACAGCCATAAAATAGTTAAAATGCTAATGAGTCTGTTTATGTTTGATTTAATAAAATAACTTAATCCTATTACTGTAAAAGAAATAATTAATGAAAAGCGTATGTGGGACATGAAAACCGAAGCGTCTCTAATGTCAATTATTTTTTTATTTGAGAGGCCTGCATAAACTAAATAGCACCAAATGGAACTTACTAAGACGCTTAAAAAGAAAAATTGAAAAAGAAGTACAAACTCTTTCTTATTTAAGGGCTTCGTGGAAAGAAAAATTACAGCAAGTACAAGGATTGGAACTTTAGTTTTTAAATCATTTAGTCCTGATTGAATATCGCTGGTATAAGCCATTCCAAGAACATGTAAAATAAAAAGAGAAGATAAAATCCAAAAAAATTTGTTACGAAAAAGAATTTTTATTTTTTTAGATAAATCAGACTCGATAAGCCAATTTCCAATTAGGATGATTTGGGGGATACTTGTTAAAGCTGAGCCAAACAGCAGCCCTGAAGCTAAACTTATCAACCCAAATAAAAAAATACGACGATGCCAAATCTCAGGAAACATGTTGTTGAAATTAGATAATAATTTAACGAAAACTAATATTTATTATTGTTTTATGTGAAATCATTGATTTCAATTTAAGTTTATTGCGTAATATATAAATCATTTTTTTGTATTAAAAACGTTTTCTTTTGATGATATATGTTAATTTGACTATGTAATAAATGTTAAAGTTAGGTCACTTATACTAAAAACAATGTAGATATTTGTATCAGCAAATAATATTTATAAAAAAAATAAAAAAATGAAAACTTTAAAATCTACTTTATTAGGAATTGCATTAAGTGTATTTTCTATTAGTGCAAATGCACAATTGTTATGTCCAAATATTACTGGACTAAATGTAGCCTACGTTAGTGGCTCAACAGCTACGATTACACCAATTGTTACTGGTACTGTATATCCAACTACAATTCACAATTGGAATGTTACGCCAAGTGCTACATTATTGACTTATGGTGTATACCAATTTCCATCTAACGGATCATATACTGTTTGTTTAACTATTTCTGATTCAAGCTTAGTATGTCCAACAACAAGCTCATGTATAACCGTTAATGTGACTGGAATTACAGCATTGCCTTGTAATGCTGCATTCACATATTTCACTGATTCATTATGTATGACACATTTTATTAATACATCAACAGGGTCTTCTCCAACTTATTTTTGGTTAATTGATGGAGCACCATATACTACTATTAACCCTGTTGTAAGTTTAGCAAATGGAAGTCATAATGTTCTTCTTGAAGTTTTATCTGGAGGAGCACTATGCGATTCTTTGTATTCAAATATCAATGTTTCATGTTTATTAGGGCCTGTAGGTTCATCTACATTATGTTCTGCATCGTTTAATATGTTTGCAGATTCTATTACTGCAGGGCAATATTATGCGTATAATACTTCTACTGGAACGGGCTTAACTTATTTATGGAATTTTGGAGATGGAACAACATCTACAATACCTTACCCAACTCATACTTATTCTCCTCCAGGAAGTTATATTGTATGTTTAACAATTTATAGTGGAACAGTTTGTACATCAACTATGTGTGATTCATCAAGTGTGTTTCGTTCAGCAAGTGGTTTTGTAATGAGTCATTTGAATGTATTATCTTCTGGTCCAGTTGGTATTCATGAAATCAGTGATAATGTTGGCTTAAACGCATATCCAAATCCAATGGGAAATGATTTAACGATTGAAGTTTCAACAAAAAACGAAAAAACAATTCGATATATTTTAATTGATGCTTTAGGTAGAAATGTAATGCAAGGAGTTATTGAAAACTCGAAAGTTACAATTCCGACCTCTCAATTAGAACAAGGGTTTTATAACTTAAGTGTTGTTAACGAAAAAGGAAATACATTAAAAACAGTAAAATTAGTGAAGTAATATTTTAGTTGGTTGTATAGTGTGAATAGGCCTGCCAATTTATTGGTAGGCTTTTTCTTTTTCAAGTAAGATGTTATTTATGCCTAAAATTAAAATGCCTGCTAAAATTATTTAGCAGGCATTTTTGAAATAGGTAAACAGAAAAAATTAATTTAATTGTTTCCACAACATATCTTTCAATTGAGGCACATTGTAACCTGTTTGCGATGAAAAGAAAATATAAGGTATTTTAAATTTACCTTTCATACGTTTATTTAAATCTTTTTCAAGATCATTAATTAACTCTTCATCAATTGTGTCACATTTCGAAATGCCTAAAATTCTTTGTTTATCAAGTAATTCAGGGTTATATTGTTTTAATTCGTTTAATAATATTTTGTATTCTTCATAAATATTATCACTTTGGCAACTAACTAAAAATAGTAAACTTGAATTTCGCTCTATGTGTCTTAAAAAACGAACACCTAACCCTTTTCCATCACTTGCACCTTCAATAATTCCTGGAATGTCAGCCATTACAAAACTTTTGTAATCACGGTAAGCAACAATTCCTAAATTAGGAGCAAGCGTTGTAAATGGATAATTTGCAATTTCTGGCTTAGCGGCAGAAACAACAGAGAGTAATGTAGATTTACCAGCGTTAGGAAATCCAACTAATCCAACATCTGCTAATATTTTAAGTTCTAAAACTATCCATTCATTTCTGCCTTCTTCTCCTGGTTGAGAATAACGTGGGGTTTGATTGATTGAAGTTTTGAAATGAGCATTTCCCAATCCTCCTCTTCCTCCAGGCATTAAAACCACTTGCTGACCTTCTTCAGTAATTTCACAAATAAATTCACCAGTTTCTGAATCTCGTGCTATAGTTCCCAATGGCACATCTAAAATTTCATCTTCACCTTCTTTCCCTGATTTGTTTGATGAGCCACCATCACCACCTGGTTCAGCAATAATATGTTTACGATATTTCAAATGGATTAGTGTCCAAAACTGCCTGTTACCACGCAAAATAACGTGTCCACCTCTTCCACCATCACCACCGTCTGGTCCACCCATTGAGGTAAGTTTATCGCGATGTAAATGCGTAGAACCTTTTCCTCCTTTGCCACTTCGGCAACAAATTTTTACGTAATCAACAAAATTATTATCCACTTTTTTTTGATTTAAGATTTCATAAATAAGATTTAAGACTGTTTTTACAACATCTTATCTCTTAATCAAAAAATATTTATTTTTTCTTTTTTATTATTTTCTTAGCAACGATTTTTTTCTTTGCTACTGGTTTTTTTATAATTGCTTTTTTAGCAGGCGCTTTTTTAATATTCTTTTTAACGACTACTTTTTTTAAAGGCTTTGTAACTTTTTTACTAGCTACTTTTTTAATTATTTTTTTTGTAATCGATTTTTTTACTATTACCTTTTTAACTGGTTTTTTAGCAATTGCTTTCTTTACAACTTTCTTTGCAATTAGTTTCTTTACTGGCTTTTTATTAACTTTCTTAATTGCTTTTTTAGGAGCGGATTTCGTAGCCTTTTTAGGAGCAGGTTTCGTAACCTTTTTAGGAGCAATTTTTTTAACAACTTTTTTTGACACTGCTTTTTTAGCAGGCACTTTTTTTGTAGCCTTACTAATTGGCGCTGTTTTAATTGGTTTTTTTGCAACCGTTTTTTTAGATGCTTCTTTCTTTACGGTTGGCTTAACTTCCGATTTAATTTTCATCTCAGATTTTCTAACATCTTCAATGTCTTGTTTTAATTCTTCTGAGATTTCTGTAGCAACTTCAAAATCATTTATTGTTAAATCTAAATGTTCAATATCATTTTCAAGATTTGTTAATTCAATTTCTGCATTTACAAAAATGATACGTTCAACAAGTGAATTAAATATTTCTTCAACTGAACCAATTCCATTTATTGAATGGTATTTTGTTTGTTCAGAATAATATTTTTTTAATGGTAATGTTTTTGTGTTGTATTCGTTAACGCGATTTCTAATAATTGCTTCGTTTTGATCATCTGGTCTGCCAGATTCTTTTCCCCTTATTAATAAACGTTTTATTAATTCTTCATTATCAACTTCTAATGCCAACATTGCTGAAATAGCTGTTCCTTTTTTCTGAAGTAAATCATCCAGAGCTATCGCTTGGGCTTGTGTACGCGGAAAACCATCAAAAATAAAACCATTAGCGTTTGTGTTGGCATCTAATTTCGCTTCTATCATTCCAATCACAATAGAGTCACCAACTAAATCGCCTCTGTCCATTAATTGTTTTGCTTCTAATCCTAATTGTGTTTGTTGAGTAATTTCGTTACGCAATAAATCACCAGTTGAAAGATGAATTAAACCATATTTTTCAATTAGTTTTTGCGATTGAGTTCCTTTACCAGCTCCTGGAGGGCCAAATAAAACGATGTTTAACATGTTGCTCATAAATTAATTGGTTAGTTTATTTTTATGTTGATTTTAGTACGAAAATATCTTTCATGTTTCTGCCTAATCCGTCATAGTCTAATCCATAGCCTACAACAAATTCGTTTGGAATTTCCATTCCAACATAATTAACAATTATATCTTTTTTATACGCTTCTGGTTTTAATAAAAATGAAGCAACTTTTATTTGTTTCACTTCTTTTTTTGTAAGGAGTGCAACTAATTTTTCTAATGTTATTCCGGTGTCAACAATATCTTCAACAATTACTACTGTTCTTCCTTTTATTTCCTCAGTTAATCCAATCATTTCTGTGACAGTTCCAGTACTTGATGTTCCGTGGTAAGATGCTAATTTAATAAACGAAATCTCACACTCAATTGTCACTTCTTTTAATAAATCAGCAGCAAACATAAATGAGCCATTTAATACAACTAAAAATAACGGTTTATCGTTTATTAATTCTGAATTAATTTTTTTAGCCAATTGTTTTACACTTTCTAATATTTTATCAGAAGTGATATACGGAACAAAGGTTTTGTCTTTTAAGGTTACAGATTGCATTTAGGTTTTCTAAAAACACAAATATAATAAACAATTTTGGAGTTTAAAGCCTTTATATTCAAGCTTTTTTTAATTTTTAAGCCTCTTATTATTGATATATAAATTGAAAATTAATAATGTAATGGTCAAATCTATCCCTTTAAAATTACTTACATTTGCAAACTTTGAAATTCAACTTAAAAAATATTCATGTAAAAGAAACAATTTTTCTTTCCATCCCTCTTGTTTTAACTCAAATTGGGCATATTGTTACAGGGATGGTTGATACCTATTTTTTAGGGAAAATTGGTAAAACCGAGCAAGCTGCTTGCATCTTATCTAATAATCTTTACATTTTATTATTAGTATTTAGTATTGGAATGAGTTACGCTTTAACACCTTCTGTTTCTGAGGCTAATGTAAAAGGAAACGACAAGGAGAAAGCAAGTTTATTTAAAAATTCTTTATTTGTAAATATGCTCGTCAGCATCGTTTTATTCTTGATTTTATTTTTGTCTTCACCATTATTGGCATATATGCAACAGCCTGAAGATGTTGTAAAACTAGCTATTCCATTTTTTAATGTCCTAATATTTTCTATTATTCCTGTAACCTTATTTTTTGTTTGTAAACAATATAGTGAGGGTTTAAGTAACACAAAAGCTGCTATGTATATCAGTGTAATTGGAAATGTAATTAATGTTATTTTAAATTACGTGTTGATTAATGGAAAAATGGGCCTTCCTGAAATGGGCTATATGGGTTCTTGTTGGGCAAGTTTTATTGCGCGATTAGCTATGGGAATTGGCTTTATGGTATTTGTTTTTAAAAATAAGCATATTAATTCTTTTGTAGTTTATTTTAAAGAAGCCGTTATTTCAAAAAAGGAAAGCTGGAATTTATTTAAAGATGGATTGGCCTCTGCATTGCAATTTACATCTGAAGCTGCTGCCTTTGTAATTGCAGGCTTAATGGCTGGTGTTTTTGGAAAGGAACAAATTGATGCGCATGGGATTGCTTTGAGTATGGCAGCGTTTACATATATGTTTGCCAGTGGAATTGGAAGTACAACTACTATAAGAGTAAGTAATTACTTGTCGCAAAATAATTTGATAGAAACTAAAAATGCTATTAATACTTCTTTTAAACTAACTATTCTTACCATGGGTTTTTTAGCCCTAGTGTTTGTTGCTTTAAATAAATTACTACCAATAATCTTTAGTGACGATGCAGAAGTTATTTTAATGACCTCTAATTTGTTATTATTTGCTGCAGCTTTTCAATTGTTTGATGGCACACAGGTTGTTGCTGTTGGTGCCTTGAGAGGCTTAGAAGATTATAAAATACCTACCTACATTGCCTTGATAGGATATTGGATAATTGCATTGCCACTTTCCTATATATTTGCTTTTAATTTAAAAATGGAAGTTTATGGCGTATGGCTTGCATTAAGTATTAGCTTATGCTTCGTAGCTGTTTTTATGTTTTGGAGAATAAATTATTTATTAAAATCTAAATTTAAAATTTAGATTTTATTTCATCTTCCCAACCCAATGTGGGAAATGATTTAATTGATTTATGTTAGGCTCGTTTTCAAACAAACCAAATACAGCACTGCCACTCCCACTCATGCTTGCATAAACTGCGCCCAAATTATATAATTCAGTTTTTATTTCTTTAACAATTGGGTATTTAGAAAATATCGATTCTTCAAAATCATTTATTAACGAGTTTTTCCAAGTATTTACTGGTTGAGAAATTAGTTCTAATAATGATGTTTTTGCTTTTTTAGGAATAACTAAACTGTAAGCATCTTTTGTATTACTATGAATATTTGGAAAAACTACTGCAATCCAAAAAGTCGATAAGTCAAGTTTTATTTTTTGAAAAACATCACCTTTTTCAGTTGCTAAAACGGGTATATTTTCAATAAAAAAAGCACAGTCGCTTCCTAGTTGTTTTGCAATTTCTAGTTTTATTTCTTTTGACAATCCTAAATTAAACTGATCATTGATTAAATTAATAAAAAATGCGGCATCTGCACTTCCGCCTCCCAAGCCGGCTCCCATAGGAAGTGTTTTGTGAAGGTGTATGTCAATATTTGGAACTTTTACTTTTGTTTTAATTAATTGGTATGCTTTCCACAATAAATTATCAGTTGTATTACCCGAAATTGGAAGCCCGCTTAAATGTAAATTAAATTCTAAATTCGAAGTTTTATTTTCAACTATTTCTAAAGCTTCGTTCCAGCCAATTGGATAAAAAATGCTTTCAATATTATGAAAACCATCATTTCTCTTTTCTGTTACGTGAAGTCCTAAATTTATTTTGGCGTTTGGATAACAGATCATGTTGTGTTTATAAAAAATCTATGTAAGTACAATTTATTTTGATTTTTCTATCACCATTCCAAAATCCATAATTAATGGTAACGGATTATTTCGCATGCCTTGTTCAAAAGTGAATGTGTATTTGCCAATTTCAGGGAAGCGTACATTTTTTTTAACTAATATTTTATTATCAAAAATATCACCAGCCCCATCTCCTAGCCATTCTCCTTTGGGATTTGCTAAAATGCATTCTAAGGTGTCAATGCTATGTTTCCCGTCGGGATAGGTCGTATTTAAAAATAAAAATATATTACTAAATGGATATGAGTCTGCATGACGAACCGTTAGATACACATTATTTAACGTATTATTATCCTGTATGTCAATATCAAATGTTAGTTTATTGCTCTTACTCCATCCGTCTTCTGGGATGGTTGTATATTTACTATAAACAGTGTTTTGATTACAAGAAGTAATTAAAATTGTAAGCAATAAACAAACCGAACATATATGTTTTTTAACCAACTGGAGGATTGTCATTTTTTGGTTTTGGTTTATGATTATGTACTGGTATTTTTCTTGGTGCTGCTGGTTTAGCATTTGGATTATTATTTGGTTTTTGCTCACCTGCTTGCTGTTTAGGCCTGTTTTGTTGATTCGGATTCGGCTTGTTTTGCTGATTCGGATTTGGTTTATTTTGTTGATTTGGATTCGGCTTGTTTTGTTGGTTCGGATTCGGTTTGTTTTGTTGATTTGGATTCGGTTTTGCACTTACATTTGCAGTTGCATTCGGATTTTGTTTCGCATTTGGATTTGGCTTGCGAGTATTGTTATTTTTGTTTCTATTATTATTTGATTTTTTACGATCATCAAAACGCGTTAATGAATCTTGCCCAACCACATTTTCATAATCTGGTAATTTTGCTTCTGCTAGATCCTTAAATTGTTTAGGTTCTAATAAATCAGCAGGCTTTTTATCTTCAGCATTTAATTGAAAAATCTCTTTTGTTCTAGCAATTGTTAAAGGAATAAATACATCTGGTTCATTTGTATAACTCCACCAAATAATGCGTTTAAAAATATCGGTTTTTTGATGAAAAGCATATCCTTTATCAGTAGCTAAACGTCTGTTATCAATTGAAGGAAATTCTTTTAAAGCATCTAAATAACTATCTAATTCATAATTTAAACAGCATTTTAATTTCCCACATTGTCCCGCTAATTTCAAAGGATTTAAGGATAATTGTTGATAGCGAGCAGCTGATGTTGAAACTGTTCTAAAATCATTTAACCAAGTAGAACAGCATAACTCTCTTCCGCAAGAGCCAATCGCACCAAGTCTCGCAGCTTCTTGTCTTGCTCCAATTTGTTTCATTTCTATACGAACCTTAAATTCGCTTGCCATGACTTTTAAAAGTTCTCTAAAATCAACTCTACCATCGGCCGTGTAGTAAAAAACAGCTTTGCTTTTATCACCTTGATATTCAACATCACTAATTTTCATTTGCAAGTTTAACTTAAGTGCTAGAGTTCTTGCCTTAAACATGGCATCAACTTCTAAGCCTTGAGCTTCTTTCCATTTATCAATATCAGTTTGCTTCGCTTTGCGATATATTTTTTTAATTTCTACACTGTCATAGCTTACGTTTTTCTTTTTTAGCTGAATTTTAGCTAATTCTCCAGTAATTGAAACAACACCAATATCGTGACCTGGTGAGGATTCTGTAGCAACTACATCACCAACATTTAAAGTTAAGCTATTTACATTTCTGTAAAATTCTTTTCTCGAATTTTTGAAACGAATTTCCACAACATCACATGGAGCTTGACCTTCTGGTAAACTCATGTTTCCAAGCCAATCAAACACATTTAATTTATTGCAACCACCGCCAGTGCCACATGAGCCGTTATTATTACAGCCATTTGGTATTCCTGTTGAGTTATTATTTCCTCGCCCCGAAGAGCAACTTGTACATGACATATTTATATAATTGTATTAAAATACTTTTTTAGAGATTTTAATAGATTAATTTAATTAAAACTTAAATGTTTTACTTTTCATTTAAGTTGGATAAATATACTCAATTTTTTAAAATTAAATTAGTGTTACCATATCATTTTTAAACTTCTAATCCTTTATATTTAGACCTTCAAAATAAATATAAAATGGTAGCATTAATAACAGGAGCAACTTCAGGAATTGGAAAGCATACAGCAATTGAATTTGCTAAGAATGGCTACGATATCGTTATCACTGGCAGAAGACAAGATAGATTGTTAGCACTAAAAACTGAATTAGAAAACCAATATAAGGTTCATGTATTAGAGTTGTGTTTTGATATAACTATTGAAAAAGATGTTGAAAGTGCTGTTAATTCTTTGTCTGGCAAATTTCAAAATATTGATTTCTTAATAAATAATGCTGGTTTAGCTGCTGGAATGGCACCTATTCAGAATGGAACTATTAACCATTGGGAACAAATGATTAATACCAATATTAAGGGTTTGCTATATGTTACAAAACATATTTCAAATAAGATGATAGAACAAAAAAAAGGTCATATCATAAATGTTGGTTCAATTGCTGGTAAGGAAGTTTATGCCAACGGAAACGTATACTGCGCAACAAAACATGCTGTTGATGCATTAAATAAGGGTATGCGTATTGATTTATTACCTCACGGAATAAAAGTTTCAGCTATTAATCCAGGAATGGTTGAAACCGAATTTAGTATTGTTCGTTTTGATGGAGATGAAGAAAGAGCGAAAAAAGTATATGACAATATCGTGCCTTTAAAACCTGAAGATATTGCCGAAACTATTTATTGGATGGCAACTCGTCCTGCTCATGTCAATATTAATGATTTAATCATAATGCCAACAATTCAGGCCAATGCAACAACTATTTTGAGGTAATTTATTGAAATAATAAATTGTAATCTTCAATACTAATTAATTTTTTATTTCCCTTATATCCTTTTTGAATAGCAGTTTTGTATAATTCCTTTTCTGAATTACAATCTGTTCGTTTAGCATCTTCAAATGAAAATAAAACAAATCTCATCTCTGTTTTATTTGTTTCTCTCAATTCTGCCATGTATTCAACTAATAACCATTTGTTGTCAAATGCAATTTTTTTAATATTTTCAATATTTAATGAACGTTCACCGTTATCATTTTCATCAAAACGAATCACATTTTCTTCGTTAAATAATTCTCCGTCATCCTTAAATAAATTACAATGCAAAGAATATGGAAATGTTAATGGATAACGGAAATAATTTCCGAAACCTAAATACGTATAAAATTGTTCAGGTACATTTTCTGAATTGTTTTGATTCGAGTAATCCTTTAATAGTTTTATTTGCTCGTTATTGCTAAGTAGCTGGTATTGCTCAATATTAAGCGAATCTGACATTTGTTGCGACAAACTATCTGTGTAATTTTGGAATGTTTCAGAGGCTTCTTCTGCTAAGCTCTCCACTTTATTTACTGCCTTATTCACAAAGGTTACAATGCTAAATACTAAACCTATAATGGAAATTGCTAATATGGTTAGCCATGTATATTTGGCAGATTTATTATTTGCAAAACTTATAATAGTAAATACAAGTGCTAGTGTTGTTCCTACTAAACAAAGTAATCCTAATGCAAACAATAATCCTGCAGTTGCCATTTTTTATAAAGGAATATTTCCGTGTTTTTTCTTAGGTAACACCGCTACTTTGTTTTCCAACATTTTAAATGCTCTGATTAGTTTTTCGCGCGTATCTTCAGGTTTAATTACTTCATCAATATAACCTCTTTCTGCTGCTCTGTATGGGTTTGCAAAATGTTCAATATATTCTTTTTCTTTTTCAGCTAATTTAGCAACCGGATCACTAGATGCTGCAATTTCATTTTTAAAAATAATTTCAGCAGCTCCTTTTGCACCCATTACCGCAATTTCTGCAGTTGGCCAGGCATAATTCATATCTGCTCCAATATGTTTACTATTCATTACATCATATGCGCCACCATATGCCTTACGAGTAATAACTGTAATACGAGGAACGGTTGCTTCACAAAATGCATATAATAATTTAGCACCATTATTAATAATGCCATGCCATTCTTGATCTGTACCTGGCAAAAATCCTGGAACATCTTCAAATACTAATAATGGGATGTTAAAACAATCACAAAAACGCACAAAGCGAGCTGCTTTTGTAGAAGAATTATTATCTAATACGCCAGCTAAAAATGCAGGTTGATTTGCAACAATGCCAATGCTTTTTCCTGCTAAGCGTGCAAAACCAACTACAATATTTTCTGCATAATTTTTATGTACTTCTAAAAAACTTCCTTCGTCAATTGTTCCTTCAATTACTTCTCTAATATCATAAGGTTGATTCGCGTTTTCTGGTATGATCGAATTCAGTGCTGTTCTTTTTTCATTTCCATTACTTTCATAAGGAACACTCGGCGCATCATCTTCGCAATTTTGAGGCATATAACTCAATAATGCTTTGATGTTATTGATACATTCTATTTCATTGGCACATGAAAAATGTGTTACTCCTGATTTAGTTGAATGTGCAGATGCTCCACCTAATTCTTCAGATGTAACTTCTTCGTGAGTCACTGTTTTTACTACGTTTGGTCCTGTTACAAACATATAGCTTGTGTTTTCAACCATCATAATAAAATCTGTAATTGCAGGACTGTAAACCGCACCTCCAGCGCAGGGCCCCATAATTGCAGATAATTGTGGAATTACTCCGGATGCCATTGTATTCTTGTAAAATATATCAGCATATCCTCCTAAAGATACAACCCCTTCTTGTATACGTGCACCACCACTATCATTTAAGCCAATTAATGGAGCGCCGTTTTGCATCGCTAAATCCATAATTCGGCAAATTTTTTCGGCATGCGTTTCAGATAATGATCCGCCAAATACG
>JAYVIS010000243.1:0-7835 GCA_043769975.1 Bacteroidota bacterium | reverse complement strand
AAATTTATTAATAATTTGGGCGTTATCCTACGGGTCAGGCTTTCCGTTGCAATCCTTAACGCAAAAAACAAATAATTATTTTACAAATCAGTTTTACGTTTCACTAATAAATAATAATTATTTTCAATTAGTAAATAACCATATTCATAACAAAAAACATAATTTTTTCCTGTTTTCGTGGTAGTAATATTTGTATGGTAATTAAAATTAAAACCTTTATCAATTAATTTCTGCTGAGAAACTTTAGCTGTTTCTTCTGGCAATAATTCTTCGATTATTTTTCTATTCTTCCGCAAAATAACATTTACATTCTTTACGAAGGCCGTGCTTACACTATTTAATTTATTATTAAAAGCATTGCGACACATATCACTACAGAATTTTTTATCTGCTCTTCCATGAAATGATTCACCGCATTCAGAACATGTTCTTTTTTCCATAGTCAATTATTTTAGAAATTCTTTAGGTATTTCACAAACGGGTATAGGATCCATTTTATGTTTGTTCGCCGTGTTTCTGCTTTTATATATTTTCATGACATGTTCTTGATGTTCACTTAAACTATAAGTTTCATTATTCTCAATATACAGCATAGCCCATTCCAAATCATCATACGTTGCTCCTATTTGGTCTTCGTCTGTTCTGCCATCCGCAAATAAACCATCAGTTGGTTTAGCATTCAATAATTGATCAATAACTCCTACTTCTTTTGCTAAAGCATAAACTTGCGATTTCATTAAATCTGCAATTGGACTTACATCCACACCACCATCTCCGTATTTAGTAAAAAAACCAATACCAAAATCTTCTATTTTATTACCAGTACCTGCAACTAATAATTTATGATGGCCTGCGTATGCATACAATGTAGTCATTCTTAATCGAGCTCTGGTATTTGCCATAGTCAAAAAATCCTGAATTTCTGATTCAAATGTATGTTCTATTTGCTCAAAAATGGGAGTCAAATTAACCTCAGCATTTGAAACATTTTTAAAATTTTCTTTTAACCAATCAATATGAGCATTTCCTCTATCGTATTCGTTTTGCATTTGCCTAATAGGCATATTTAAACAAATTACTTTTTTACCTGTTAAAACGCATAATGTAGAAGTTAATGCAGAATCAATTCCTCCAGAAATTCCTACCACAAAGCCTTCCGTTTTCGAATTATCAGAATATTTTTTTAACCAATTAACAATGTATTCAACAACTTCTTTATTTTTCATTATTTAAATTTTCAAAAGCAATCTTTATTTAATCCAATAAGATGCATTTAAAGATAAAAAAAAATCTCATCCAAATTAATGAATGAGATTTTTTAAATAATAATATTTATTCAATTAAAATAAAACACCTAAGTTAATTTGTAAGCCATCGCTAAATCCACTTTGTTTTGATTTAGTTGGTTTGGTTGCTGTATTTAAACTTTCAGTAATTTTATCAACCATAATATCAGATGTACCTTGGTATTGATTGATAAATCCACGAATATAATTTATACTAAAAAAGAAAGATGTGCTTCCTGATAAATTATATTCAGCACCTAAACCAACATTTAAAGCCACATTTATTGGTACTAAATCTCCACTTGGTCTTAAATCTTCAATTTTAGTAGTAGAAGTAGATGCTTCATATTTCATAGTATTTGTATTATAAGATAATAAAGCCACTTCATCAGTTGCCTTAAATTTAGTTTGAATAGCAATATTGCCTCCAAAAACACCATAATATTTGAATCCTGAAATATCCTTAGTCATTAATTTTAACAAAACTGGAATAGTTACATAAGTAGCTTTTACTGAACGACTTTTAATTTCGTAAAACTTATTTGTATTTGTTGCAACAGTAAAACTCGAAGCACCTGTTGTAAAATCAGTCTTTTCAGAATCAGTATATTCATTATCTTTTGTTAAAACATACCCTTGTCCATTATTTTTGTATGATTGTTTTCCACCTAAAAATTCGCCACCAACACCAGTAACAAACGAAGCTGTAGAATTAATACGGAATTCAGTTTGTAATCCAAAACCAAAACCGAATCGGGTTCCTGATTTTTCAACATTTTTATAATCTGACCTTAACCAAGTTGGAGTTGGAGCAACTCTTAATCCAAATCTAAATTTTTTATCGG
The DNA here is from genome assembly GCA_043769975.1 of Bacteroidota bacterium. Taxonomy (GTDB): domain Bacteria; phylum Bacteroidota; class Bacteroidia; order B-17B0; family Aurantibacillaceae; genus UBA4416. The sequence goes on along the minus strand of JAYVIS010000243.1, from coordinate 5,704 downwards.
CTTCAGTATCTTGGGCATTAAATGAATTAACTAACAATAAACTGCTTGAAACTAAAAGTAAAATCTTTTTCATATGTTTTTTTATTTTATAATTTAACATGGTAAATGTAATACAAAAATTTAAATGAAATCTATAATAAACCTATTTCTGCTTGTTTTATTTGTTAATTTATTGACAAGTTGCAAGTATAATCCATTGGATATTGACACTAGTAATATTGATCAAAAACCAGTAGTTTTTAAACGACTGGATAAAGATTTATTAGAAATGAAAGAATCTAATATTTCCACAAAAACTGTCGAGTACGAAAAGAAATATTCTAGTTTTTATGGACGATATATTACCAGCATTGTAAATCAAGGCGGAAGCATTAACGATTCTTCTTATAGCAAAAACATATTCAACTTTTTAAACGATAAAGAGATGAGTAAGGCATTTAAAGATGTGCAGGCTAAATACACAGATAATGATATTGAATTATTGGGTGAAGAATTAACCGATGCAATAAAACGTTACAAGGTTTTTTTCCCTTCCAGAAAAGTACCTCAACAATTTGTAACTTTTATGAGTGGCTTTAATTATAATGTTGTTTATGTTGATTCAACCATTGGTATTGGGTTGGAAATGTATTTAGGCGAAAACAGTGAGTTTTATAGCATGTTACAATATCCAAAATTTAGAACCAGAACAATGAACAAAGAACATTTATTATCAGATGTTATTAGAGGATGGTTGATTACTGAATTTGATAATGCTGATCCTTCTGCAAATAATTTATTAAATCATATGATTTTTTACGGAAAAATATTTTATGCGTGTGATGGTTTATTACCAAATGTTAATGATTCATTAAAATTTGGATATACAACGAAACAACTTAATACATGCTTGGAAAATGAAAAAAACTATTGGGGCTTTTTTGTAAAGGATAATAAATTATTTGACAATGATTTAAAAATTGTTTCTGAATTCACAACCGATGGTCCTTTTACACGAGCTATTAGTAAGGACTGTCCACCACGTATTGCTATGTGGATTGGAAGGCAGATTGTAAAATCATACATGGAACACAACGAAAAAGTAACACTAAATGATTTAATGAACGAAAAAGATTCTCAAAAAATATTATCAAAATCGAAGTATAAACCATAACAATTAAAATTGGTCGCAAACCATAAATGAATCCTCAACAACAACAAATACAACGAAATTCGGAGATATTACGAAAATATATTCCTCATTTTGCTGTTGACATAATTGCTATTTGGATTATTGAACTTGATATTAAATTAAAAATTACAAAAGAAAGAAGTACGAAATTGGGAGATTATATGCCGCCGCATAACGGACTAAATCATACAATAACCATAAATCATAACTTGAATGAATATTCTTTTTTTGTAACCTTAATTCATGAAATTGCTCATTTAAAAACTTATAATCAGTATCGGAATTCTGTTTCGCCCCATGGGGCAGAATGGAAATTTTCATTTAAATTATTGATGAATCCATTTTTAACCACTGATAATTTACCTTTAGATGTTTTATATGCTTTAAGAAAGTATATGAATAATCCAGCAGCATCAAGTTGTAGTGACATAACCTTAATGAGAATTTTAAAATTATATGATAAGCAAGAATCACATAATAATACAATTTTATTAGAGCATTTACCTCAACGGACTCATTTTTTATATAATGGCGATCGTGTTTTTGAAAAAGGTGAACAACTTCGGAAACGCTATCGTTGCAAAGAATTAAGTTCAGGAAACATCTATTTATTTAGCCCCTTAGCAGAAGTTGAAGTATTTGAAAAAGTAGGTTAGTTTTCATTCAAAAATTGTCTTTTAAAAAAAATAAAGGAAAATAAAAAAGCCCTTCAATTAGAATATATCTAAATGAAGGGCTTTGATTTAATTTTAATGTATGGCTAGCTTTTTTTACCAAGCATTACAAAATCATTAACAACAATATTTACAACATAACGTTTTACGCCATCTTTATCTACGTAATTATTATTTTGTAGTTTTCCGTCTACAGCTATTTCCATACCTTTTTCAAAATATTTTTCGGCAATTTCAGCTTGTATACCCCAGGCCGTTAAATTATGCCAAGTGGTTTCTGTTATCTTTTCACCTTTTTGATTTTTATGAGTTTCATTTGTAGCAATTACTAATTTCGCCATCTTTTTTCCACCTTCTAATGTTTTAATTTCTGGTGCAGTTCCTAAATTACCAATTAATTGTACGCGGTTTCTTAATGTGTTCATCATGTTTTTTTGTTTTAAATTATTATACGTTTCTATTTAATTAAGTTTTGCTGAATGTTTGAAGCGCTTCAATATTTCAACGACACAAAGGTAATTCCTCTTCCAAACGTTATTCGGTTATTAAACAGTTATAGTCGAGTATAGTCGTTTTTAAACGTTTAAATTCGACTAAAGCCAATTTAATTATTGAATTTTTAACTAAATTTTTTCTTTATTTTTTTAAATATTCCACTTACGAATTGAAAATTTAACAATATTAATTTGTTTTTAATTAAAAATACGCGTAAATTGGTAAAAGTAATTTAACATTTACTTAACCTATATATTTTCAAATACTAATAAGATGAAAAAGAAAATTCTACCCTTTGTAATTATTTGTTTTTTTAGTTTCAAAATGCATTCGAATACTGATATTTATATTACTAAGTATCCTTCTCCTATATTCGATTCACTAGAAGTGATTTTAAGTCTTTCGGAATATTCAGAAATAAATTATACCACCTTATTAGCTTCATTGAAATCCATGCCTGGTGTAAACTATACAGCTTTCTGCGGAAATCATGCGGTGTTTTTATTTTATATTGATAAAACGATTTATCCTACCAAAGAACTTTTTCATAATGATTTTGTAAAATTATATGATTTACAAAGTTTGACTGCACTTAAGGATGGAAGCATAAAAGAGATATTAAAATTTTGTTCCTTTGTGAATAGTTCGGATGCTGCTGCCTATAAATTAACTCAATAAATTTACGCTGGTAAAATATTATATATGAAAAAAATTTACTTTATTTTTTGTTTAGCTTTTATAAGCAAAAATTTATTTCCACAAATTGGATATAATTTGACTTCAGTAGGTGGTGCATTTGTCTCAAATGCTACACCAATAGTTCTTCATGGTGCTGGTATTGATGATGCTCTTTCTGCAGCCACGGCAATTGGATTTACATTTCAATACGGCTGTGTCAATTACACTCAATTTAAAGCATCATCAAATGGTTGGTTAACCTTAAATACGGCAGTTGCTGGTTCAAATACAAACAACAATTTAGCCACTAGTACAGATAGGCCAATTATAGCGCCACTTTGGGATGACTTAGCCACTGGATCAGCTGGAAATGTGAATTATAAACTTACTGGAGTTGTAGGTTCTCGTATCCTAACAATTGAATGGAAAGAAATGGAATGGAATTACACAGCTACAACATGGGGCTTATCATTTCAAGTAAAATTATATGAAACATCAAATCGAATAGAATTTATTTATAGTCGAAATGGAACTGCAACTGCAAATGTAGTTTCGGCAAGTGCATCAATTGGATTAGGGGGGCCAACCTCTGGTGATTATTATTCACTTAATGGAACTGGTGTTGCACCAACTGCCTCAAAAGTTTTAGAAACAACCTCATTATCAACTAAACCAGCTACTGGACAAATTTACAGATGGGACCCTATCATTTGTTCAGGCGCACCAACTGCTGGTACTGCAAGTGCCAGTCCTACATATAGTTGTGGAGCATTAACAACCACTTTATCTGTTACAGGACAAACATCAGCCTGTGGTATATTATATCAATGGCAATCTTCAGCAGCAGCTGGTGGGCCTTTTGTAAATTTTGGGGGAGCCACTTCAAGTTTCACAACAACAGGTTCTGTTCCTGCAGCATCAGTTAAGTATTTTCGTTGTGTAGTAATATGTGGTGTATTATCAAGCACTACAACTGTAGTTTCAGCAACCGCTGCACCAGTTCCTGTTTGCACATGTAACCAATCCATTACATTGCCCTATGTAGCATCTGGTCAAACCACTTGTGGACAAGGGGATGATATTACTTCAACTAATGTTACCTCCATATGCGGAAGCGGAAGTTATTATGGAGGTGAAGATGCTGTGTATTCATTTGTACCAACAACTACTGGGCAAATCACAATGTCGTTAACTTCTTCTGGATCTTTTACTGGCTTAATGCTTTACCAAGGTTGCCCATTATCTGGGGGCACATGTGTTGGTAGCAGTCAAAGTAGTACAGGCTCTAAATCATTTTGTGCAAATGTCAATGCAGGTTCAACTTATTATTTAATAATTGATTCATGGCCTGCACCAGCATGTAATCCTTTCGATATTAGTATATCATCACCAGCATCAACAGCACCTGCATGTAATATGGCTTATTCTGCATCACCTACAACTTATAGTTTTGAAGTATTTACTGGTACGACTTTACCGAGTACGGATGATATTTTATTTAACACTGTATTACCTTTTACCTTCCCTTTATGTTTTGATGGTAATCAAATTTGGGGAGGATATGCTGCATCTAACGCTGCCCTTGTATTTGATGCATTACCTTGTTATCCAAATATTGGAGCAGGAACCAATGCAGCCCCAGGCATTGGAACAGGTTGGTCTATTACTGCGCCAGCGCCAGTTTTTGGAACCTCAATTCCTCGGAATGCAGTTTTATGTTCTTGGCAGGATATTGATCCAGGATTAGGAGGAGTAATGCAATACACTGTTTTAGGAACTTCACCAAACCGTCGTTTTATACTTTCATTTGAAAACATACCACTTTTTAGTTGTGGTGCAAATCCAGCCACGAACTTTTCTGGCCAAATAAAAATATTCGAAACTACGAATGATATTGAAATTCACATCAAACAAAAAGGGACATGTCCGACCTGGAATTCAGGAGGAGCTGTAATGGGTTTGCATAATTTCGATGGAACCGTTTATATTCCACCAGTTAATGCAACTGCTCACAATGTTAATATAGCATTGACATACACTTGGAATTTATCAACCACTGCTTATAAATTTACAACAACCTGCGGAAGCGGAGGTGGGACCTGCGCTACATTACCAATTGGATTAAAAAGTTTTTATGCCGAACGTCTAAACAAAATAAACTATTTATACTGGGAAACGGCTAGCGAAGAAAATTTAAAAAAATACGGAGTTGAACGATCAACAGATGGGGTAAATTTTATTGAAATCGGGCAAGTTAATCCAAATAATACACCAAGTAAATATAGTTTTGAGGATAGAAATGCGACTACTGGTATTATTAATTATTATAGAATTTGCACCTATGAATTTGACGGAAAAAAGAGTTACACCTTTATATATCCATTATCTACAGGTAATGATGAATTACTAAATGTATCACAAATCTTTCCAAATCCTACAAATTCAATATTTACTTTTTCATTTGATTCAAAACAAAAAGGAACTGCTATTGTAAATATTACAGATATATTTGGAAAAGTAGTGAAATCAATTCCTTATAATGTTTCTGTTGGTATTACAGAACAAAAAATTAGTGTTGAAGATTTAAGTTCAGGAATTTACTTTGTAGAAATTATTAATAGCTTTAATGAAATAATTACCAAACAAAAATTAATTAAACAAAATTAATTTTTGTTTAATTAATTTT
>JAYVIS010000242.1:0-6828 GCA_043769975.1 Bacteroidota bacterium | reverse complement strand
CAGAGCATTAAGTAATTTAAAACAAACCGAATTTAAATTTGAATCAAAACCATATTACCAGTTGTTTTCAGATAAAAATGGCTTTAAAGAAAACCTCAGTTGTATTGATACCTTATTTAATATTGGATTAGAAATTAAACAGGCTTAATTTCTAATTACAATAGGCTTTCATACACTTTTTCATACATTGGCAATATCACTTCAATATCAAACTTTTTAGCTTGCTCAAAAGCATTGATTTTAAATTGCTGAAAGGTTTCCTCGTTTGATAATAAGGCAATTGTATTTTTTGCCATATCTTCATAATCACCAACTTTACTTAAGTACCCCGTTTTACCATGAATATTTAGTTCAGGAATTCCACCAGTGTTACTAGAAATAACAGGCATTTTCATTGCCATAGCTTCTAATGCTGCTAATCCAAAACTCTCCGTTTCTGAAGGCAGAATAAAAACATCACCAACAGCTAGTATTTCTTTAGGATTTGCAATCATTCCAACAGAAATTATATCGTTACAGGTATCTAATTCTCTACATAATTTATCTATCGCTGGTCTTTCTGGTCCATCACCAACTAAAATAAGTTTACATGGAACTTTTTTTCTAACAATATCAAATATTCGTAATACATCATCAACACGTTTTACTTTTCTAAAATTTGAAACGTGTATTAATATTTTTTCATTTGGTTTAGCGTATTTATCACGATGACAAACACCTTGAATTGATTGATACTCTTCAATTTTTATAAAATTAGGAATCACACTAATTTTATTTGCAATTTTAAATGTCTTTAACGTATCTTTTCTTAAGCTCTCTGAAACTGAGGTTATAGCATTGCTGTTATTTAAGGAAAAGAAAATAACTGGTTCAAAAGATGGGTCCTGGCCAACTAATGTAATATCCGTCCCATGCAAAGTAGTTACATATGGCAAATTTATTTTACGTGATTTTAATATTTGCTGAGCCATATAAGCCACGGATGCATGAGGAATGGCATAATGCACATGCAACACATCAAGTCGCTCATATATAGCCACATCTACTATTTTACTTGCCAATACGCTTTCGTAAGGTTGAAATTCAAATAAAGGATAATCATTTACACTAACTTCGTGGTAAAATAAATTATCACTAAACTGATTCAATCTAAATGGTTGTGAGTAAGTAATAAAATGGACTTTATGTCCTTTTTGGGCAAGCGCAATTCCTAATTCAGTTGCAACTACTCCGCTTCCTCCAAAGGTTGGATAACACACAATTCCTATATTCATTTTATGTTTTTAAAAAGTTAAAAGGTTGAAAGTTTATTTTTATGATAAACCTTCAACCTTAAAAATTGTTTTAAAATTTATTTTATTTTAAAACATTACCATTAATATCTAATTCAACAACTTCATAACCAAGTTTTGATAATTTGTCGAAATTAGAAGTTTTATCACCAACAACAAGTATGATCATTTTTTCAAATGGTAAATATTTTTTTGCCAATTGATCAATTTCTGGTTTAGAAATAGCTTTAATAATTTCGCCTTGTTGCGCTACAAATGTTTTTTCTAAATTAAAATCTATGATACGTTTTACAAAGATCAATTTTTGAAATGGTGATTCGTACTTCAATGCATCAGCTTGTGCCATTGCATTTTTAGTAAACTCTAATTCATCTGGATTAATACCTCTTGAACTATATTTGTTCAATTCATCCATAATAATTACAATTGAACTATCGGTCGCATTAGCTCTTACTCCAGCACCAACTGTATAAGGTCCAACAAATTTTCCACCATTAAACCCACCTCTAGCACCATACGTAAACCCTTTTACTTCTCGTAAAATTGTATTGATACGACTGTTCAATGCTCCTGCAAATGAATAATTCATAATGGTTGATTTAAAATAATCTTCAGTCGCATCATAAGGCAATGATAAATAACCAACTCTAATTTCAGATTGTGGTGCTCCTTTTTTGTCAACAAAATACAAACGAGTTTTTTCAACTTCAGGTAAACGGTATTTTGCAATTGGCATCATGTTAACAGAAGGTAACTTATTTAAAAATGCTAATTTTTTTATGGCAGACGCTTGGTCAATATCACCACTGATTGATAATACTGAATTAAAACCAGAGAATTTTGCATAATAACTTATTAAATCGTCTAATGTAATTGACGATGCACTTTCAGTTGTTCCACTCAGAGGAAGTGATAACGTAAAATCATTACCATACAATAATTTTGAATACACATTATTAGCAATAGAAGTAGCTTGAGTAGATTGATTTACGATACCATCAAGTTGCTCTTTTTTAACTAAATCAAAATCTTCCTGATCAAATTTTGGCATTAATAGCATTTCTTCAGCAATTTTTAGAGTTGAATCTAAATTTTGTTTTAATGAAGATATGACCACTGAAATTTCATTATCATTAGCCGAAAATGAAACTTCACTTCCTAAGCGCTCTAATATATTTCCAATTTCTTCAGCACTGTGTTTTTTTGTAGACTCACCTAAAATAGAGGCTAACATACTCGCCGTTCCTGCTTTATTGATCGCTTCAAAACGGTGACCTAAAGGCATACTAAATTGAATATTTACTTTTGGAATATCATTACTTGAAATGCCTATTGCTTTTATTCCATTAGTTAAATTAGAAGTCCAATAATTTGGAACAGGAACTAATTTTGAAGGTTGAGCAACAGGAACTAGATTTCTATTAAATACATCCTTTGGTTCAGTATAAGATAAATTTTTATACTCAGCACTTTCACTTTCAATTGTTCTTTCATACATTTTCCAAGTATCTGCTCTAGCATATAAAGGTGTAACTCCTTTTGGAATACAGCTTAATATTACAGCAAATTTATTTTTGATATAAGTATTATAAACTCGCATGACATCAGCTTTTGTAACTTTTAAATTATTTGCTAATTCTGTTTTTAAATAATTTGGATTATTAGCATACGTTTGATTTGCTGCTAATTGTGCGCCTTTACCCTGAACAGTTGCTAATGTATTGTATAAATTACTTTGATAAGATGCTTTGTATTTTTTAATATCATCATCAGTAACACCTGTCTTTTCCCAATTAGCTAATGTTTCATTTAATAATTTTTCAATATCTGCCAAATTTGTTCCAGCATTTGCTCTTACTAATATTTCAAATTGTCCAGCTAATTCGCGGCTATAATTATATGCATTTGCAGAAACTGCTTTTTGAGATTTAATGAATGCATTATAAAAAGGAGAACTTTTTGAAGACGATAAAACTTCTCCTAAAACGTCAAGAGCTGCCTCATCCTTATCCATTGATGGAACTGTAGGATAAGTTACTTTATACATTGGAAAACGAACATTATCAACATAAGAAATATAACGATTTTCAGTTAAGGTCGCCGCTTGTTTCATCATGTTCTTAACTTCTGGACCACGAGGGATAGAACCAAAATATTTTTCGGCTAACTTAACTACATCAACTGTATTTACATCACCAGCAACCGTAAGCACAGCATTATTTGGTCCATACCAACGCATATAAAAACGCTTTAAATCATTTACATCTACTCTATTTAAATCTTCAATATATCCAATTGTTGTCCAAGAATAAGGATGCCCTTTTTGAAACAAAGCTTCGCCTGTTTTTTCACCAACTAAACCATACGGACGATTATCATAATTTTGTCCACGCTCATTTTTAACGGTAGCACGCTGAACTTCAAATTTCTTTTGTGTCACAGAATCAAGTAAAAAGCCCATTCTATCAGCCTCTAACCATAACATTTTTTCCATTTGATTGGAAGGCACTGTTTCAAAATAATTTGTTCTATCAGAATTTGTTGAACCATTTAAAGTTCCACCAGCTTCTGTTATAATTTTAAAATGTTGCTCATCTGCAACATGCTTTGATCCTTGAAACATCATATGTTCAAAGAAATGAGCAAAACCCGAACGGCCTTGTTGCTCTCTATTTGAACCTACATGGTAAGTTACATCAACATAAGCAATTGGATCGCTATGATCTTCATGAACTACAATCGTTAAACCATTTGGTAACACAAATTTTTTATATGGAATAACAATTTCATTACCAACTTTAGTTACTGTTTCTAATAATTTAGGTCCGGTTTTACTAATAGATGTTATAGAAATTGGATGAACAGATTGTTGCTTAACTGTTTGAGCATTAATATTAGCTAATGCTGAAACGAAAATAGCCGTTGATAGGATTTTTTTCATATTTTATGTTGTTGAAAATTTATAGTTTAAAAATTAATTAATTTGGTTTGGTTCAATTTCTTCATCCAAAAAACCAGTACGTTTAAAATATTCTATAAGTGCGTCATTCATTAGTCGGTTCTGCTGCTTAGCATCAAGATGTGGCAATTGCTCTTTAACTTCCCAATGTGGCCAATCTTCATCATCTCGTCCTTTGTATTCATAAAAACCATAAGGTGATAAAACGGTACAAACACCAATATGCATCACTTCTAATTTTTCATCCTTTTTATAAGCACGGTAAGGCTTATCTAATTCTTGAAGTCCAATCATAAATAAAATAGCATCATGATCCATCTCTGTTTCAAAACGCTCTTTCAATTTATTTTGTAAGTGTTGCCAATCAGATACTATCTTCGTCATCTTCATCAAATTTAGCTCCTTTTGGAGGTGGTACAAAATATTGTAAATTCTCTTCGATATAATTTAATATATCATCTTTACCTTGTCTTTTTTCGGCACTTGTCACAAAAATATCAGGCAACTCACCCCAATAATCAGTTAAGCGTTTTTTATATTTCATGAAATTACTTGCCCATTCATTTTTACCAAGCTTATCAACTTTTGTAAAAGCAAGCGCAAATGGTATCTCGTGTTGAGTACACCAATCCATAAACTCACCATCAATCTTTTGTAATTCTAATCGGCTGTCAATTAAAATAATAACAGAAATTAAATTTTTACGTTTAGTAATATAATTACTAATTAACTCTTCAAATTTATCAAGATTTGTTTTACTCGTTTTTGCGTAACCATAACCAGGTAAATCAACTAAATACCAATTATCATTTATTGTAAAATGATTAATTAGCTGCGTTTTTCCAGGCTTAGATGAGGTTTTTGCTAAATCTTTTTGATTAACCAACATATTAATTAATGAGGATTTACCAACATTACTACGTCCAATAAAAGCAAACTCTGGCTTATCTGGAGCAGGGCATCCTTTATTATCTGAACTACTTTTTAAAAACTTCGCACTCTTAATTTCCATATTTATGATACAAGACTCAAGTGACTTTTTGACTCAAGAGATTCAAGACTTGTTTATTTTTTAAATGATTATATTAATTTTTTAATTTAGTTTTTTGTCCTTTAAGTCTAATAGTCTCTATTATCTCTTGGGTCTATTTATACTCTTTCTGCCTTTTCTTTAATATACGTTTCAATATGTCTATCAGATTTGCTTTTGTAAATATCATTAATGGTTACCAAAATACCTGTTTCCTCTACCCCACCAAATGTTGGATTGATTGCAGTTCCAAATGATAACATCGTACTTGATAAATTACTATAAGCATTTACCATAGGAGGAATATTTTCGCCCAATGCTCTCACATGTTTATTTAAAATGGCATGTCCAGCTTTATAATCTTTTCCTTCTATTTCTTTTAACAATTCAGAAACATCTGTTTTTATTTCAATACCATGTATTGGAGTCACTAATTTTTTAGGGTCAGGAAAATAATATTTCATGAACGATAAAATATAATCACGGGCCGTTACATTAAAATCGGTATACATGGTTACTTTGCCATAATAATATTTCATGTCGGGATTATCAACAACGATAGCACCCAAACCATCCCATAAATTATCTAAACTAAATAAACCTTTTCTAAATTGTTCGGATGGTTGATATAATGGCTGAATAAATGAACGCCCTAATTCAATCGTATAAGGCAAATACGTTTTATAAAACTCGTCCGAAAAATCAAACAGTTCGGTTGTTGCTAATAACACTTTGCCATTAACATATTCTGCATCTCTGCATAAAATATAGCGATATGCGCCTACTATTTCTTTTTCAATGGGATCCCAAACTAATAATTGTTTATATGGGTGCGAACAGGTATCAAATTCATCAATATCAATTGATAAACCAGTTCCACCACCAGCATGCCTAAATGTAAATTCTCTTAAACGTCCAATTTCTCGCATGGTATTAGGAGAATTGTGGTGAGTAATAATGTAAATTTCATTCTCACCATTATTTGTTTTACGAACAAACCTTTCAGTTGTTAATTCTTTCAACAAGGCTTCGCGAGGTATTTTTTCTATGATGTCTTGCATAATTAATATTAAGGCTACAAGATAGCAATTATTGATAATTTTTAATGATTTTAAATAAGCATTTACCTACTAAAAGATATTAACGTTTTACTATTTAAAATATGTTTATTTAACACAAAATAGAGGCAACATTCCATTTATCTTTAAATTATGTCGCCAATACTCATTATTTCATGCATAGGCTTATATTTTGGAGGATTACTCCTCATTGCCTATTTAACATCAAAAAACTCAACTGCTGAAAGTTATTTTTCAGGAAATCACACATCACCTTGGTATGCCGTGGCTTTTGGTATGATAGGCGACTCCCTTAGTGGTGTAACTTATATTTCGGTACCCGGAAAAGTTGGGACGGCCCATTTTTCTTATCTGCAGCTTGTTTTAGGGTATTTTGTGGGTTATTTTATTATTTCAAAAATATTATTACCAATTTATTACAAAATGAATTTGGTTTCCATTTACACCTATTTACAAGATCGTTTTGGA
>JAYVIS010000241.1:0-2716 GCA_043769975.1 Bacteroidota bacterium | reverse complement strand
GTTAGAAAAAAAGTGATATCTGATAAATGATGCAAATTGTTCTTTGATTAGAGGTATTTTTTAGATAAATATTCATAATTGTTAAAATTGTTAATTTTTAAAAACAAAATCGTAATTCTTTTAAAAGTAAAAAATGAAATTCTGTAAAATAAAAAGTATCTACTAAATTTTTTAGATTTTTGTCATTTTCGCCAATTAAAAAATACTTATTAACAAAAAAGGCTATAAATATAAAATAATTCACTTTTTTTCAACATTTTTTTTGCGTGGTAAGAAAATAATAATATCTTTGCCGTCCCCAAAATAGGGGATTTGCAATATTAACAGTGATATCAACTAATACAAAAGGTTAAACATGCCAACTATAAGTCAATTAGTAAGAAAAGGACGCTTTAAAGCTCCAAACAAAAGTAAATCGGCCGCTTTGGATTCTTGTCCACAACGCCGTGGTGTTTGTACACGTGTGTACACAACTACTCCAAAAAAACCTAACTCAGCAATGCGTAAAGTTGCTAAGGTTCGTTTAACAAATAAACAGGAAATTATTGCTTACATCCCAGGTGAAGGTCATAATTTACAAGAGCATAGTATCGTTTTGGTACGTGGTGGTCGTGTAAAAGATTTACCAGGTGTTCGTTATCACATCGTTCGTGGATCTTTAGATACTGCGGGTGTTGATGGTAGAAAGCAACAACGTTCTAAATACGGAACTAAACGCCCTAAAGCAGGTGCTGTTGCAGCTCCAGCAAAAGGAAAGAAAAAATAATAAATAAAAAAAATTAAGTAGATTTTACACAATGAGGAAGTCAACCGCTAAAAAGAGAATTTTATTACCAGATCCAATATATAATGATATATTGGTAACCCGTTTTTTAAACAGTTTAATGTACAGTGGTAAAAAGAACACTGCATCAACTATTTTTCACGAATGTTTGGAAATAGTTGCTAAACGTACTAACGAAGATGGTTTAGAAGTATTCAAAAAAGGATTAGCTAATGTTACACCGCAAGTTGAGGTTCGTTCTCGCCGTGTTGGTGGAGCAACTTTCCAAATTCCTTCTGAAGTTCGTCCAGAAAGAAAATTGGCTTTAGCTATTAAATGGATGATTACATACGCACGTAAACGTAACGAAAAATCAATGGCTCAAAAATTAGCTGGAGAAATAGTTTCGGCTTCGAAAGAAGAAGGATCAGCTTTCAAAAAGAAAGAAGATATTCATAAAATGGCAGAAGCAAACAAAGCATTTTCACATTTCAGATTCTAACCAAAATGGACTTAAGATATACAAGAAATATTGGTATTGCTGCGCACATTGATGCTGGTAAAACAACAACAACAGAGCGTATCCTATATTATACAGGGGTAAACCACAAAATTGGTGAAGTTCACGAAGGTGCTGCAACAATGGATTGGATGGCTCAAGAGCAAGAGCGTGGAATTACAATTACTTCTGCAGCTACAACTTGTTTTTGGAACTACCGTGATAATAATTACAAAATTAATATTATTGATACACCTGGTCACGTTGATTTTACTGTTGAAGTAAATCGTTCGTTACGTGTATTAGATGGTTTAGTATTCTTGTTTTCTGCTGTTGATGGTGTTGAGCCTCAATCTGAAACAAACTGGCGTTTAGCTGATAATTATAATGTTACTCGTTTAGGATTCGTTAATAAAATGGATCGTCAAGGAGCTGACTTTTTAAAAGTTGTTGCTCAAACTCGCGAAATTTTAGGTGGTAATGCTGTTCCTCTTCAAATACCAATTGGTTCTGAAGAAAACTTTATTGGAGTTGTTGATTTAATTAACTTCCGTGGTATTGTTTGGAATGATCATGATAAAGGAATGACTTTTCAAGAAGTTCCAATTCCAGCTGATTTATTAGAAGAAGCTACTGAGTGGAGAGAAAAAATGTTAGAGGCTGTTTCTGAATTTGATGATCAGATTATGGAGAAGTTTTTTGACGCTCCAGAAACTATCACTGAAAGAGAAGTATTAGATGCATTGCGTAAAGCGTGTGTTGCAAATAAAATTGTTCCTATGGTTTGTGGTTCATCTTTCAAAAATAAAGGTGTACAAACTATGTTAGATTTGGTTATGGAATTAATGCCATCTCCATTAGATAAGCCTGAAACGAAAGGTACACATCCTGATACTGGAGAAGAAATTTCTCGTAGACCTGATGTTAAAGAACCATTTACAGCTTTAGCATTTAAAATTGCAACTGATCCTTTTGTTGGTCGCTTGTGCTTTTTCCGTGCTTATTCTGGACGTTTAGATGCTGGTTCTTATGTTTTGAACACTCGTTCAGGAAATAAAGAACGTATCTCTCGTATTTTCCAAATGCATGCTAACAAACAAAATCCTGTTGAATTTTTAGAGGCAGGTGATATTGGTGCAGCTGTAGGATTTAAAGATATTAAAACTGGTGATACTTTATGTGATGAAAAACATCCAATCGTATTAGAAGCAATGAATTTCCCTGAGCCTGTAATCGGAATCGCAATTGAGCCAAAAACTCAAGGAGATTTAGATCGTTTAGGAGTGGGTTTACATAAATTAGCTGAAGAGGATCCAACATTCCGTGTTCACACTGATGAAGATTCTGGGCAAACAATTATCTCAGGAATGGGAGAGTTACACTTAGAAATTATTGTTGACCGTTTAAAACGTGAGTTTAAGGTTGAAGTAAATCAAGGTGCACCTCAAGTATCA
>JAYVIS010000240.1:0-4049 GCA_043769975.1 Bacteroidota bacterium | reverse complement strand
GTTACCAGAAGATAGTCAGTATACGAATAATGGAATTTATTTATGTAAATCATCATTCACTAATACAACCACCACACCAACACTAAATATTAATAATATAGGAGCTAAAACAATATACAAACTTAATGGGTCTGCTATTTCAATTGGAGACATGTTAATTAACGGATGGTATTTGTTTATGTACGATTCCGTTTTAGATGGTTTTTTAAAATTAAACTAATATGAAGACAGAAGATTTAGATAAAATAAAAAAAACAAAACAATTCATGTTATTACCAACATCATTAAGTAAAGATGTTGAGTGGATTAATTGGATGAAAGCTTTAGATAAAGATTATGATAGGTCAACATCTGTATCTATGTTTAGTTCTTTATGGAGCAAAAGAGGTAGTAAAATAGCTAATACATTGGAATTACGCCAATTTATGAAGAAAAAATACAACCTTGATTTAGCAGAAGGTGTTTCTGATAAAGTAGTTGATTTAGGAGGTAGCGCAATAGATACGGTAAGCGGAATAGCAAAAGTTGGTAAAATATCTTTTTTTGTTGTTGGCGGAGTTGTTTTATTGGGAGCAATTGGATTAATAATTAGCATTATAAAAAAACCAAGCAATTTAGCTTATGCGACTCCACAAGGAAGAGCCTTAAAATTAATGGGAGGAAAATAAAATGACACCTAAAAACAAGAAAATAGCAATAGGACTTAGCTTAACTGTAATTGTAGCAGGTATAAGCTATTTAGCGTATAGGCGTTCGGTAAACAAAAAAAATAGTGCTTTATTATTGGAGTATATTGCAAGTTTACCAGTTGAAAATTCAACATCTGTTAAAAACGTAGTAGATAAAGCAAGCGTAGATACAGCACAAGCAGTTACTCAAAATCCAAGTCTGACAGATGCTTTAATCGGTTTTAAGTTAAAGTTAATTGGATTAAATAATAAGTGGTATGATTTAGCCAAAAAAGACCAAGCAAACAAAGCTTCACAAGTAGCGATTTTAATCGCCAAAGGATTGAATGAAGCAATTGGATTTGCGAAAACAGACATGGATAAGTTTAGTTTTTATTTTAAACAAATACAGTCGTTTGGTGCATTTACATATGTTGATACTCTTTATAAGGCA
The DNA here is from genome assembly GCA_043769975.1 of Bacteroidota bacterium. Taxonomy (GTDB): domain Bacteria; phylum Bacteroidota; class Bacteroidia; order B-17B0; family Aurantibacillaceae; genus UBA4416. The sequence continues at coordinate 2,927 of JAYVIS010000240.1, read as the reverse complement.
ATGTATAAGAAGGGTTTGTGGGAGACTATACAATCATCTCCAGAGCTATATAAAGGGTCACTTCGTAGGGATTTTAATAAATGGGTGTCTTTTGGATTAACTGATTTACCAGCATACGAACCACCAATACCAGAACAAACTAAATTATGGATTGTAATGGAAAATAAATTAAAAGAAGTAAATAAAAAATAAAATGAAACCTTCAAAATTAACAGCGTTAAGCTTAGCAACAGTAGCGTGTGCTTTTGTAGCATATAAAACGAAAGATGAATCAAAGCCAACAAAAGAACAATTAATTAACGGTGAAACAACAACTGTAAAAGGAATTTTTCAATTAGCTACTATAGTATTTGGTACGCTTATGGTTGTTGAATTAATGAGAAAAAAATAAAAACAAATAAACCAAAAAAACCAAAACAAATGAAAAAAACAATCGACACACTTAAGGCAAATCCTATGGGATTAGTTGTTGGCGCAGGAGCTGGCTACTTAGTAGCAGTAAAACTTGTAAAAACAGAAAAATTATGGACTAAAATTGCAATTGCTTTAGCAGGAGCAGTAGCAGGAGCTATGGTTCAATCAAAAGTAGTAGCTAAAAAAGGCGTTCCAACAGCATCTGTAGTTACAGCTCCAGTAAAAAAGTAATTAATTAAAAAGCAATAAAATGACACCTAAAACTAAAAAAATAGTGATTGTTGGTGGTAGCTTATTAGTTATTGGAGGAATCGTTGGCTATGTTTTATGGAAACATAAAAAAGAAAACGAAAAACCCTCTGTGCCTAGTTCAGATGCACCTCCTGTAGATTCTGGAATGAAATCTTTAGAAGAAACAGGCGGTGTATCAGAAGGGGCAATTAAAGATAGTGCGTCAAAAGTAAAAGAAAGTTCAAATAAAACTGTTGCCTCTCCTATTGATTCTGTGGTGGCTAATTTTGGCGTTAGTTCTACAAAAGTAAAAGATGGGGTATTAGTTCCATTTAACTCAAAAAAGAATTACGCTGTTTTTTATACAAATGGAAGAGTAGTTTTTTTTGATACAGCTAGTAAAAAAAGAATTAAAGCTGGTTCTTATTTAGATGGTGGAAAAACCATAAAATTAGATTCAGGAAAAGTTATAAGTTCAAGTAGTACTTGGGCTAATTTATTAAACACTTTGAAATAAAAAAGATATGGCAGAAATTAAATATATAATACCATTTACTTATAAATGGGAAGGTGGATTAAGCAATGCTACAACAGATAATGCATCAAAAAACCCTGCCAATATTAGTCCATATACAATTAATGGAAAAAAAGGATGGCATACGAACAAAGGGGTTACATATTCTGTGTTTAAATCGGGCGCATCAAAATATGGCTATCAAGATACATTAGAGAACTTCAAGGATATGCCTCATGAAATTTGGTTAAAAATAGCTAAAGGTGGATATTGGGACACTCTTAATTTAGATAATCTTAAAAGTCAAGCTGTTGCTAATGTTATGTTCTCATGGTGTTGGGGAAGTGGATATGCTTGGATTCCAAGATTAAGCTCGTATTTAAAATCAAAAGGGATTAATTGGGTTGGAGGTAATTGGGTTGCTAGTAAGATGAAATTAGCCCCAGATTTTAAGCAAATTACAGATAAATTAAATCAATTAATTGATAAACAAGGCGAAAAACAAACCTTTGAAGATTTAATTGAGCAAAAAAAACAGTTTTTACTATCGTTAGGAGAGAAAGCAAACCCTAAAACAGCAAAGTTTCCTCAGGGAATTAATACTAAAGGATGGATGAATAGGCTGACCGAGTTACAGTCTTATAGTTCTACACTGTTAGGAAAAGGAATAGAGGCAACAAAAGATGTTGCAAATAAAACCATAGAGGAAGTAAAAAAAAAACCTCTAACGACAATAGTATTAACAACATTACTACTAATTAGTAGTTATTTAGTATATAATTACACAATTAAAAATAAAATAAAATAAAACACAATGAAACAATCTGAATTAGGTAATGAGTTTATGAATATCGATGGTGATGTTTTAAATTATGAAGTCGCTAATGGCTTACAAAATATAGGTAACGAATACGTTGAAAACGGTTTATCAGTTAATGATATGTCTTTTGCGGATGGAGCTAAAACCACTGAATCTGAAGATGAGTTTTATGATGCAGATGGAGACACTGAAACAACAGACGATTTTTTTAACGCTGGTGGTTTATTAGCTAATATGCGTAAAAACAAAGAGCGTAGACAAAAAAGACGTGATACACGCACTAACTCTAAAGCTGAATTAAGAAAATCAAAAGGCGAAGCTAAGGTTAAAAAAGCTGATGCTAAAATTGGCTTATCTGATGCTCAAAAAGCTTCAGCAGAGGCAATGGGTAAAGGAACTGAAGGTGATGTAGCTTTAGCGAATGCTTTAGCATCAAAACCAGAGGAAAAAGCAGGGATGTCAATGGGTCTTAAAATTGGAATTGGAGCAGGAGTTGTATTAGTTTTAGGAGTTATCGGTTTTATAGTTTACGAAAAAATGAAAAAAGGTAAATAATATGGAAAAACGTACAAAATTAGCATTAAGTTCTGATAAGAATTTAAAAGCAATGGGAACTGGAGAAAGAGTTTCTAAAAAAGTAGCAACTATTAAAAAAGCTGACGGTACATCATTTAGGCGTAAAAACGCTAATCAATTTGGAGCTACTGATGGTGGCAATGAATATACAGAAAAACGAGTTAATAGAACAGATAGATTTGAATTAGGTGGAATTATTGATGATGATACCGAATTTACTTACTCAATAGGAGGGCTATAGTCATGGCTAAATTCAATATCCAATTCTTAGTAGGAAGGCAAGTATGGAAAAATACAGGCGCAATAGGTTCTTATGATATAGTTTCTGTAAAAAAAATAGAATCAGATAATATAAAAGTTACAATTTCTAAA
>JAYVIS010000239.1:0-2193 GCA_043769975.1 Bacteroidota bacterium | reverse complement strand
TTAACAAAAAAGGTGAATTTAGTTCACCTTTTTTTATTTATAACACTATCATTATGGCAAGCGAATTAAAAAACTTATCGAACTTTGAAGGATCTGATGTTCCTCATGCAGCAACCATGAAATTTGGTATTGTTTGGGCCGAATGGAACCACCATATTACAAATGCCTTAATGCAAGGCGCCTACAATACACTGATTAAACATGGCGCAACAGAAGCCAATATTATAACTAAAACAGTACCAGGCGCATTTGAACTAACCCTAGGTGGCCAATACATGGCTGAGTTTGGAAACGTAGATGCGATTATTTGTTTGGGTTGCGTGATACAAGGCGATACTAAACACTTTGATTTTATTTGCGACGCTGTAGCAAAAGGCATTACTGATTTAAATATAAAATACAACAAACCATTTATTTTTGGCGTATTAACAACTAATACCGAAGAACAAGCACTTGATAGAGTTGGTGGAAAACATGGTAACAAAGGCGATGAAGCTGCCGTGACGGCCATTAAAATGTTAGGATTAAAAAATAGTTTTTAATTAGCAAATTAAAAAACCGATTTTAAAATTTGCCTTCTAAACAATTGAACTTGATTTTGAATAAGGATAATTAATATTGAATAATTATTTTTTTAACTACTTTTTTATCTTTCATTTTTAGAGTTAAAAAATACATTCCATTTGGCAAATGTTGAACATAAAACGATGAAAGGTTACTACTAACTGCTTGAGATAAAACCACCTGCCCTAACTCATTTGAAATTTCAATAGTATAAGGTTCATTATTAAAATCAACTAACTCAATATGTAAAACATTTTTTGCTGGGTTGGGGTAAACTTTTATCCCATTTTCAACATATGTTTTTTCATCTATGCCAACACCATAACCACATGGCACCGCACTCTCACAAAAATTACTATCAACTTTTAATAACCAAATATCTTCAGTGCCTGTACCTCCAAATGAAAATAAGGGATTTGCAAAACCAGCAAAGCAATAGCCTCCATCACTAGTTTGCATTACATCCCTAAAATAATTTTGACTGCCAGGCATAATGGCGTATTCTTTTGTAAATAAACTATCCCCATTTTGATTAATTTCATTTACTTTACCATTTATCATATTAAGATAAAAGCCTGTTTGGCTGGCAATAACAATGTTACCAAGTTTATTTTCGATTGCAGAGTATGGATTAGCATAAATTTGTGGAGCATTGTATGTTTTTTGCCAAATAGTTATATTAGATGGTGTTATTTTTTCAACTTGCAATTTATAATAATCATCTGAACCTAAAGAATATTGCTTAATACGACTGTAAATTAACACATTACCATCTTTTAATTTTTTAACTGCACAACCACCATATCCTCCATTGGTTACAACTGTTTTTTGCCAAATAATATTGGCAGCTGTATCTAAACACATCACAAAGCCATAAGTACCACTAGTGCCATGTGGCATTTTATTACCTGCAATTAACAAATTACCATTTAGGGTGTCAATACTAATAGCAGTTTCATCCCAACCAATTACACCTATTTTCTTTTTCCAAATTTCGTTACCTGCTGTATCTGTTTTTATTAGTAAAATGTCACTATTATATAAATTGTCATATACCTGACCGGTCATAAAATAACTATTATTTGAATAATTAATAATTTTATTTATTACATTTCCTTTGTTTAAATAGCCATATTCGGTATATTTTACGCTATCTAAATTTTGATTAAAAATCCATTGAAAAACCAGGCTTGTATCATTATGGTAAAAACGAGTACCGCCTAGTAAATATTTATTTGCATTTTTTATAAACCCATTTGCGTTAGCAAAATTATTACCACTCCAATTATATGTTTTAGATAAACTAACAAGTCCACTATTTTTATTATACTGCTTTAGATTTAGGGCGTAAAAAGATATGGCCGAACAGGTAAAACCTGCCGTTAAAAAATGATTATTAAACGTATCTAAATTTGCTGTCCCATCACAACTCCCAAAAGTATCATACCTATTATTAAAATAGCTTTGTGCTTTGCTTTTTTGAAGCAAAGCACAAAGTATAAATAAAATTAGGTATGCTTTTGTTTTCATTTTTATTTAATAATTACAACTTTATTAGCTTTTATTAATGTATTGGCTGATAGTACTTGGTAAAAATAAATTCCATCTTGCAAATCATTTAATTCTAAA
>JAYVIS010000238.1:0-4477 GCA_043769975.1 Bacteroidota bacterium | reverse complement strand
ATTTCGCGCGTTAACGTTGAATTAATTCGTTTCAAATATTTTTTAATGCTACGTAAAAAACGCATTTCACGAGCTTCTTGATAAAAGCGAATGTGACGTTTCAATTCGTTGATATAGTCATTTATGAAACCTGGCGTAACTTCACCAATTTCCATAAAGTCTTCAAACATGCTTACAACAGCATCGTTCAAGCTGACTACATTTTCATATTCAAATAAAATATCTAAAGAAACTAATTTACGATACTGCTCTTCACTAATATCATCTCTACCCAATAATTCATTTACTGTAATTTGATCACGTTGACCAAATAGCAATTCTATTACACCACGATTGGTGTAAAAATTTGACAATAAATCTTTTACATTAACTTGTAAACTCATTAATACGATTGTGTTTAATAATTAAAAATACGAAGGCTTTAGTCCCTAATAAAGTCGGGTTATTAACAAAAAAGGAAGTAATTAACCGAAAACATATTTGCCAGATTGTAAGTGCTTGATAAATAGCTTTTTTAATGTTAATAGAAGGTTGATAATGGGTAAAAATGATAGAAAATACCTATTGGTTTGTTGTTGTTTATGAGTAAAAAAAGAAAGAGATTGGTTATTGTTTGATTAATAACACTAAATCTGTTTGATTTTTAAAAATAGGTGGTAGTTTTGTGAGACTAAAAATAAGTTATGACAGATATAGAAATTGCACAATCCGTTCAACCAATTCATATAAAATTAATTGCCGAAAAATTAAACGTCAAGGAAGATGATTTAGAAATGTATGGAAAGTATAAAGCAAAACTACCTTTACATTTAATTAATGAAGAAAAAATAAAATCTTCGAAATTAATTTTAGTAACAGCGTTAACACCAACGCCAGCAGGTGAAGGAAAAACAACAGTTTCTATTGGATTAAACGAAGGCTTAAATAAAATTGGCAAAAAAAGTATCGTTGTTTTAAGAGAACCCTCTTTAGGACCAGTGTTTGGAATAAAAGGCGGAGCTGCTGGTGGCGGTTACTCGCAAGTGATTCCAATGGAAGATATAAATTTACATTTTACTGGTGATTTTTCTGCAATTGAAAAAGCAAATAATTTTTTAGCAGCCATTATTGATAATGTCATTCAAAATAATGATCATGAAATAAAAATTGATCCAAGAACAGTTGTTTGGAAACGTGTGATTGATATGAATGACCGAAGTTTAAGAAATATAATAATTGGAATTGGAGGAAAGGCTAATGGTATAATGCGCCAAGATGGTTTTAATATTACTGCTGCTTCAGAAATAATGGCAATTTTATGCTTATCAAATAGTATCACAGATTTAAAAGAAAAACTTGGGAATATTTTTGTCGGTTTTACTTATGCAAATCAACCTGTGTATGCTCGCGATTTAAAAGCACAAAACGCGATGACCATTTTATTAAAAGATGCTATTCAACCAAATTTAGTACAAACGCTCGAAGGCAACCCTGCTATTATACATGGTGGACCATTTGCAAATATTGCACAAGGAACTAATTCGATTTTAGCAACAAAAATGGGATTATCATTAGGAAATTATGTGGTGACTGAAGCAGGATTTGGCGCTGACTTAGGAGCTGAAAAATTCATGGATATTAAATGTGGATATGGAAAATTAAAACCAAGTGTAGTTGTAATTGTTGCAACCATTCGTGCATTAAGACATCACGGTGGAGCATTATCAAGTGAATTAAATACACCATCAATAGAGAAAGTAAAAAAGGGATTTTGCAACCTAGAAAAACATATTGAAAACATTAAAAAATTTGGAATCAATCCAGTTATTGCTATCAACCATTTTGTTACAGATAGTGATGAAGAAATAAATGAGCTCATAAAATTATGTGCTCAATTAAATGTAAAAGCAGTACTTAGTAAAGGTTGGTTATTAGGCGGAAATGGTACGCAAGATTTAGCAAAAGCCGTTATTGAAGAAATCGAAAAAACGGAAATCAATACCTTTAAACCTATTTATGATTGGAACTCGCCAGTGAAGCAAAAAATTGAAACCATCGCTAAAGAAATTTATGGTGCCGATGGGGTTGATTTTAGTGCAAAGGCAGAACAAGATTTAAAACGTATTGAAAAATTAGGCTTATCAAAATTGCCAATTTGTATGGCAAAAACTCAAAAATCTTTTTCTGATAATGAATCGGTCATTGGCAGACCAACTCATTTTAAAATTACAGTTCGTGAATTTGAAATTGCTGCTGGTGCAGGTTTTTTAATTCCAATTATTGGCAATATGATGCGAATGCCAGGTTTACCTTCAATTCCAGCATCAGAAGGAATGGATATTGATGATAACGGAATTATTAGTGGTTTGTCATAACATTAAACATACATTTACAGATGCTATTTACAAACCAACATTTTTCTATAAAAAACACAAAATTATTTTCAAAACTTTTTGAAGATTATCTTCATCAAGATGAAAAAGTAAAACCGTTTTATAAATACCATATTGGTAAAAAAGATTTTGAATCTTATATTAACGACCAAGATTTTAGTTATGTAAACAGACCTATTTTAGTTGAGAGTTTATTAAATCAATCAAAATTAGTAAGTAATACCTCTTCAAAAACAATTGAATACATAAATTTATTAAGTAGTGAAAATAGTTTCACAGTTACTACAGGTCATCAGCTATGCTTATTTACAGGCCCTTTATATTTTATTTATAAAATAATTTCGACCATTAATTTATGTCAAACATTATCCAAACAATTTCCTAATAAAAATTTTGTTCCTGTTTATTGGATGGCAAGTGAAGATCATGATTTTGAAGAAATAAATCATGCCAATGTATTTGGAAAAAAAGTAGTTTGGAATTCTGATGAAAAAGGAAGTGTAGGAAGTTTTAAAACAGAAAGTTTAAATACTGTTATTGCAGAATTAAAAACTATTTTGGGCGACAATGAAAACGCAACCAATTTAATTCAGTTATTTGAAAATGCGTATTTAAAAAATAAAAATTTAGCCGATGCCACAAGATACCTGGTAAATGAACTATTTGGAGCCTATGGATTAATAACACTAGACGGAAACGATAAGGCACTAAAACAACAATTTAAGGAAGAATTTAAAACAGACATATTTAAAAATACAGCATTTGAAATTGTAACCGAAACAATTAATCAGTTAAAAGTAAATTATGGAGCTCAAGTTTCACCACGAACAATTAATATTTTTTTTACTGAACCAAACTTAAGAGAACGCATTGAAAAGAAAAATGACCGCTATCAAGTTTTAAATACGGATATAAGTTTTAGTAAAGAAGAATTAGAAAACATCATTAATACAAGGCCTGAAAAACTGAGCCCTAATGTAGTTTTACGACCATTATACCAACAAAAAATATTACCAAATATTGCCTATGTTGGCGGTCCTGGAGAATTAGCTTATTGGCTAGAATACAAAACACTATTTGAAAATTACAAAATTAATTTTCCCATTTTAATGCCTCGTAATTTTGCTATGCTAATAGACAAAGGCACTCAAAACAAAATCAAAAAACTAAATTTAGAAACAGAATCTATATTTAAAGATGGCGAAGAATTAGTGAAAGAATTCATTAAAACGGAACATGCTGATGTAAATTTGAATGACTTTAACGCACCTTTAAATACTGTTTTCAATTCAATTTCAGAGCTTGTTTTAACCATAGATAAATCACTTATTGGCAGCGTGGAAGCTGAAAAACAAAAAGCTTTAAATGGAATTTTAGCGATTAATCAAAAAATTAATAAAGCGCTGAAACAAAAATCAGAAACTGATATCAATCAAATTTGGGCAATTAAAGCGAAACTATTTCCAAATAATATTCCACAAGAGCGTTATGACAATTTCAGTATGTATTACAGTAAATACGGTAAAGCATTTATTGAAAATTTATTTGAGGAATTAACGTACAATTTAGATTCGTTTGAATATAATGTGTTGGAAGAAAATTAATTTTTAAAGATCTTCCTCTGGCACATTTTTTCCTCTTAATGTTTTATATAGAGTAATTAATTGTTTACGAAAAATAAATGCAATCATTAAATAAGGAACTGCCATTAAATATAAAATACCTGTGTTTAATTTTTTGGCAACTGAATTTGGATTATCTTGAGAACTTTGCACTGCAGATTTACACATGGCACATTGCGCATCCATATCCAATGGAAAAAAAGCAACTATTATTAAAACAAAAATTATGAAGTAATATTTTTTCATAAGACAAAATTACACATTATTTCATCATTATCACAGCCCACATTCTACCAGTTTTTCCATTATCTCGTCTATAAGAAAAAAAGTCTGGTTCAGTGGTGCAACGGTTCATCGCCCATATATTTTCAGGCTTAATGCTACTTTCTATGGCTACAAAACGATTTGCTTCCAGCAAATTTAAATGACGGCCATTCCAACAGGATTTTGGAAAATGGTGCTCTTTAAATTGAGAAATAACCT
>JAYVIS010000237.1:0-7855 GCA_043769975.1 Bacteroidota bacterium | reverse complement strand
TGCAGAATAATACATATTATCCTGCAACTTCTCCATTATTTCTTTATTGTTTCTCTAATAATTTTTCTTTATGTTTTTTTATTTGAGTCTTAAGTGCTTCGCATGCTAAATCAATCGACTCTTCAAAAGATAAGGATTGTTTTTTTGAAAAAAACTCTTGTCCCTTTGCATGAAATTTAATTTCAGAAACTTTATTATCGTTACTTGAGGCTTTATCTAAACGTAATATAATATCACAAGAGATTAAACCTTCAAATAAATGAGCTAGCTTATTAACTTTTTCGTTTGCAAATTCAATTAATTTTTTGTCTGCATCAAAGTGCACGGATTGGAGATTAGTTGTCATGATCTGTGTTTTTTATTTGGTTAGTGTTTAGTTTATGAATCGCCACGAGGGTGGGCTTTTTTATATGAACTTTTTAAAACTTCAATGGTGGTATGTGTATAAATTTGCGTTGCACTTAAACTAGCATGGCCCAACAAATTTTTTACAGCTAAAATACTTGCTCCATTATTTAATAAATGGGTGGCAAAGGTGTGACGTAATACGTGAGGGCTTTTCTTTTGAATGGTTGTAATTTGCGAAAGGTATTTTTTCACAATTAAATATAATGCGTTTTCGGTTAATGGATTTCCTTTCTCGTTTACCAACAGCATCATATTTTGTAAGTTTAGTTCTTGTTTTACTTTTAAATATGCCTCAAGGTTACATTTTAAGCTAAAACTTATTGGCAATATCCGTTCTTTATTCCGTTTCCCTAAAACCTTTAATGTTGCGGATAAAATATTCGTATTTGCTTCGGTTAAATGAGTTAATTCAGATCTTCTTAAACCTGTTTGGTATAAAATATCCAAAATTAACTTATCTCTTACGCCACAAAAGCCTTCCTCGAATTTAATTTCTGTAAATAAATCGGCCATTTGTTTCTCTTCAACAAACACTGGCAGTCGTTTATTATTTTTTGGCCCAGTAATTTTTGACATTGGGTTAAAATCAATTACTTTTTGCGTCATCAAAAATTTAAAGAATGTCTTTAAAGATGATAATTTCCGATTAACACTTTGCGGAGTTAATTTGGCATCTAACATGCTTGTAATCCACCCACGAATGTGTTGGTAGTTTATTTCAGATAATGGGAATTTTTCAGTTTCAATATTTATAAACTTAAAAAATTGCTGAAGATCATTCTGATAGGCAATAACTGTGTGAGCAGATAATTTTTTTTCGTGCTTTAAGAATTCAAAAAAAAGAGTAAGGTGCGTTTTCACAATAAAAAAACCTAAGGTTATAACGAATTTAGATTTTAAATTCGATATAACCTTAGGTTAACTCTTAAAATTTACTAATTATTAAGCTTCGGCTGCTCCGCCGTACATTTTTTCTTTATAAACCGCTTTAATACGTGTTTGGCGGTTAGTTATTGAAGGTTTTTCAAAGTTTTTACGACGACGTAATTGCTTTACAACTCCTGTTTTTTCAAACTTCTTCTTAAATTTCTTTAAAGCTTTTTCAATGCTTTCACCTTCTTTTACTGATACTATTAACATTATATTATATTTATTAATTTTTAATTTGGGTGGCAAATATATAGCTTAAACAATTAAATACCAAATATTAATTGCTTTTATTTTCTTAATTTAGCCATATATATTCAAAATCATGAAAACTCTTACTCTTTTTGCTCTTTTGATCTTAAGCACACTGACTTCTTGTACCAAAGAACGTACTTGTCAATGTACAAATTCAACATCGACTTATGATGCCGGAACAGTTGACAAAACTAAAGCTCAAGCAAAAAAATATTGTAAAACACTTTCCGCCGGAAATACCGTTTGTGATTTAAAATAGCTTCAAAATAAGTTTAAATCAATCGTTGCTTACCCATTATTTTCAAAAATAAATCCATTACATTTACGCCCTTATGGGGAAAATTAAAAAAAATATATTTGTTGAGAATGCAGAAATCGTTGACATTTCATCTGAAGGAAAATCAGTAGCAAAGGTTGAAGGAATGGTAATTTTTGTTGATGGTGGCGTACCAGGCGATGTTGCCGACGTTATGATTACTCGCAAAAAAAATAATTACGCTGAAGGGCATATTGTTACGTTAAAAAAAGAATCTGAAAACCGTATTGCTCCAACCTGCGAACATTTTGGAGTTTGTGGCGGTTGTAAATGGCAACATTTAAACTATGAAACCCAATTATTTTTTAAACAAAAAACAGTTGCCGATGCCTTAACTCGTATCGGAAAATTAGATATTTCGACACTTAAACCCATTTTTCCAAATGCCGAAAATTATTATTACCGCAATAAGCTAGAGTTTTCTTTTTCCGATAAAAAATGGCTAACAACCGAAGAAATTAAAACTGGCGAAAACATTGATAATCGCAACGCTTTAGGCTTTCACATTCCTAAAATGTTTGACAAAATTTTAGATATTAAAAACTGTTACCTTCAAGCTGAACCATCTAACACCATCAGAAATGAAATAAGAGATTTCGCAAACAAACATAAGCTAACATTTTTTGGTGTGAGAGATAAAACAGGTTTATTGCGTACTCTAATGCTCCGTACATCAAGCAATGGCGAATTAATGGTGCTCATTCAATTTTTTGAAAATCAACCAGAACATATTGAATTATTATTAACGCATTTAAAAAATACATTTCCTCAAATTACGTCTTTACAATATGTCATTAATCAAAAGGGAAATGATACCTTACAAGATTTAGACATTATCACGTTTTCAGGAAGAGATCATATTTTTGAGGAAATGGAAGGATTGAAATTTAAAATTTCGGCTAAATCTTTTTATCAAACAAACTCTGTACAAGCTTACGAACTCTATAAAATCACCCGTGATTTATGCCAATTAAAAGGTGATGAAGTCGTTTATGATTTATACACAGGCACGGGAACCATTGCAAATTTTATTGCCAAGAAAGCCAAAAAAGTAGTTGGGGTTGAATATGTTCCCGATGCTGTAATAGATGCAAAAAATAATTCGGAGTTTAATCATATTACAAATACAATTTTCTTTGCTGGCGACATGAAAGATGTTTTGAATGAAGAATTTATTAATACACATGGCAAACCAGATGTGATTATAACTGACCCACCACGCGCAGGAATGCATGAAGATGTTATTGCCGTTTTATTAAAAGTTGGTGCGCCTAAAATTGTTTATGTGAGCTGTAATCCTGCCACACAAGCACGCGATTTAGAAATGCTGATGGGGAGTTATGAAATTGCAGAAATACAACCAGTTGATATGTTTCCGCAAACTGCTCATGTTGAAAACGTTGTATTACTTGTTAAAAAGTAAAACTACAATTCTTATCATTTGATGTAACCTTTTATAAAAGATGGGAGTTAAAGACAGTAGTATTAACCTAAATTCCTTTATTATTATGACCACTGCATATGAAGCTATAGAAAAAGAAAAAATTGAAACTCTAAAATTTCCGAACGAAGAGGTGTTATTAGATAAAGAATCAATTAAAGAACGTGAATCGGAATTGAACCGCGCTTTATCTTTAGGAAATTTGGAACATTCAAAAATTAAGATTTATTTCGAAGATGACAAATCCCGCAAATTGGTTGAAACTACTGTTTGGGGAGTTACAGATAAGCGAGTAATTTTAAAGAAAGGGGTTGTTATTCCAATCCATAGAGTTCACCGCATTTCTTGGTAAATATTTTTTTATTAAAAAAAAGCGTGTTTAATTTTTAAACACGCTTTTTTAATTTAATCTATGATCAATTTAGTATTAAACACAGTTCTCAAACTTTCATTTTGAATAGACAAAAAATAGATTCCTTTTGAAAAAACACTAACATCAATTGTTAGAGTTTTATTATAGCTCTTCGTTTTATAAACTTCTTTCCCCAACACGTCTATTAGTGTAATGGTGTTGTTTTCAATATTATCAGTAGTTAAATTAATATGTAATTTATCAGTTACAGGATTTGGATAAATAGTTGCAACTAAACTATTCTCAAATTCAAGTACACCAACATTACCAACATTTGTCGAATTAAAAAATGCTACCCCACCAGCATGGTTTCCCAAAAACAAATCGCGTTTGCCATCGCTGGTTACATCCTCATAAAACGGAGCACAACGAACCCCTTCATTTATTTTAAATAAATTGGTATCTACTCTATTAAATGATCCTGAAATATTTCCATCAATATTATCGTACAAATAAATATTTCCAAACTCACTACCTACCAGTATTTTTGTAATCCCAGCATCATCAAATAAATGTGGCATACTATAACCACTTAAGCTACCATAATGCCTCACATCTATTCCTCCTAATGAAGTACTTGAAACACTAAACGCCGCTGAACTTGCTGTGCCAACATTTCTATAATAAGAAACCTTACCATTAACGGAACCAATAATTAAATCCAATAGCCCGTTTTTATCAATATCATATAACTGAGGAAAAGCAAAAGTTCCCACATCTATACTTTGGTAAAAAATAGTTGGACTTGTTGTATAAACTGCTGCACCAGCACCACCAGTATTTTCGAAATAGGCTAATTGCCCGTTATTTTGCCCAATGATTAAATCTTTATCGCCATCATTATCTAAATCACCAAAAGTAGGTGCTATGCAATAAAAGTTGTAAGAAGAAATGTTTTGGTAATCTCTGGTTATTAAAGAATATGAAGGCGAAGAAATGGTTCCAATATTACGGTAATAAGCAAGTTTTGAAATGTTAGTAGAGCCATTAAAATAGCCTAAATCACCAATAAATAAATCTTTTTTCCCATCTCCGTCTGCATCAAATAAAACGGGGTATGCCCCTTCTCCCATTTCTATCATTCCATCTTGTAAAAAATTCTTTTTTTGGAAACTAAAATTTACGGTTGGTGTTGTGGATGAATTTCTATAATACCAAACACTTTGATAATTTTCGGAGCCAGCAACAGAATTTGGGCTCGCCAACAAATCCTTAAACCCATCATTATCAACATCCAAATAATAAGTACATGGAAATGAGTTAAACTTAATTCTATTTACGCTTGATTTTAAAGGGTAATTGGGATATAAAGCTGTCGTATCAATAATATGTGCATTTATAGAACTGCCACCATTTTCGGCATAAAACACTTCGCTACAAGCAACATCTCCCATAATTACATCTTGGTCTCCGTCTCCATCTCTATCAAAACACATCAAACAAGAACCTGCATGCAACACTTTAGATTCAGAACCATTAATAATTGCAAAATACATCGTTTTTAAAGGACACTGATTTAAATAGACGGCACAAGTACTTTCTTGAATATCACCCCAACAATTATCCACAAAATTATAATTTAAACTATCGGCATTTCCATATAATTCCATGCTTGTGTTTTTGTGATATTCAATTTTAACCCCAAATACAGAATACGTCAAAATATCTAAATCACCATCACCATCAACATCAGCAAAACCAGGTAATGCAATTGAATTACTGTAAATGTTTGCAATATTTGGTGGCCCACCAGGATTATAATCACTACGAATAAGACTTTTTGCAAGCACAAAACTAAACGTTGAAGCGGTGCTCACATTTTTAAAAACCTTAATTCCACCAGTTGTATAGGTAAATAGATCAGCCTTACCATCATTGTTGTAATCAAAAAATAAGGCCCAATCTTCTACTTTTGGCATCAAAGCTTCATATTTTGGTGCATGTTTATAAACCGCATTGCCAATTGGCCCAACATTAATGTAGGTTCTCATTTTTGCGAAGCCAGTAGGACTCATTTTATCAAAAGCAACCAAATCGTTTTTGCCATCCTGATTTAAATCAACGGATGAAAATGAACTAAAATTAATTCCACCAGCCCATGGATTTGCTAATTTTGTGCCTCCCTCAAAAACAGGGATTGTATCTCTATAAACCGAAGTTTGAGAAGAAAGGTTAATAATGAGGCCATTTAAAAGGAAAAATAAATTTAGTCGTAACATCATATTTCAAATTTAGACATAAATTGCTAAACAAAAAAGCTAACTTACTAATAATCAACATTAAATAAATTTGCTTTATAAAAGGCTTAAAGTTATATTTGCACCCTTAATTTTTTAGATTTAACAACATTTTTATGCAAAACAAAGGTGCCATTAAAATTTTCGCTATACTGTTAGCGTTAGCTTGTATTTTTTATTTATCGTTTACGTGGATAACCCGTGGCGTTGAAATCGATGCAAAAGAATTTGCTGAAGGTGTATCAGCTTCTCCTGTTGTTGCTGCTGCTGCAAAGGCATATTCAAATAACAACCCTACAAAAGAGTTGTTTTATATTGATTCGGTTAAAACAAAAACAGTAGATAGATATTTAGATTCTGTAAAAAAACAACCAGTTTATGATTTATTGATAGCTAGCTACACCTACGAAGAGTGTAAAAAGCGTGAAATAAACTTAGGTTTGGATTTACGTGGTGGTATGAATGTTACTTTAGAGATTTCAGTTGCTGATATCTTGAAAAATTTATCAAATAACAATCCAGATGCTGCATTTAACAAAGCAATTACTGATGCATCGGCTAAATTAGGTAAAGAAAACAATGATAATTATTTAGATTTATTTGAAAAAACTTACAAAGCAAATTCACCTAATGGTAAGTTAGCTCCATTATTCCAAACAGTTGAATTAAAAGGAAAAGTTGATTTTAATGCATCAAATGAAGTAGTTATGGCATTTATCCGCAAAACTGTTGATGAGGCCATTACAAATTCAGAAGCTACTTTCCGTTCTCGTATTGACCGTTTTGGTGTTGCTCAACCTAACATCCAAAAACTTGGAAATAGTGGTCGTATTTTAGTAGAATTACCTGGTGTAAAAGATAAAGAACGTGTTCGTGAATTATTACAAGGTACTGCAAACTTAGAATTCTGGGAAACTTATGAAAACCAAGAAATAGCACCATTTTTTGAAAAAGCTAACGAAAAAGTTAAAAATATTCTTTACCCTGACTTTGAAGTTAAAAAAGACTCAACAGCTGTTAACGATTCAACTGCACTAGCAGCAACTAATCCTACAGTAGCGATTGATTCAGCAAAAATTAAAGATAGTATTGCAAAAACATTAACAGTTAAAGCTCCACCAGTTGCTGCAAAACAAGATACTGCTTATGAAAACTTCATGAAGCGTTTCCCTTTATATTCTTTATACTCTCCTTTAAAAGCTTCAGTATATCAAGATGAAAAAACAAAAGGATACAATTATATTCCTGGTCCAACAGTTGGATATGCTTTAAAACAAGATACTGCTAAAATTAATAGCTATTTGAAAATGGAAAAAGTGAAAGCTATGTTTCCAACAAAAGTTAAATTTATGTGGGGTGCAAAACCAAATTTACGTGGTGAAGCGCCAAACCAAGTTGAAACGTTTGATTTATTTGCTATCAAAATTACAGACAGAAGCGGAAAGGCAGCAATGTTTGGAGATATCATTACAGATGCACGTTCAGATTTTAATGCACAAAGTGGTGGTCACCCATACATTAGTATGACAATGACTGGAGAAGCTGCAACTAACTGGGCTAAATTAACAAAGGCTAATTCACCAAAAAGTGCTTCAGAAAAAGGTCATTCAATTGCTGTTGTAATGGATAACATGGTTTACTCTGCACCAACAGTTAATGGTGAAATTAAAGGTGGCCAATCTCAAATTACTGGAAACTTTACAGTTGAAGAAGCAAATGCTTTAGCAGCTGTATTAAGTGCTGGTAAATTACCTGCTCCAGCTCGTATTGTTGAAGAAAGTGTTGTTGGTCCATCGTTAGGACAAGAAGCTATTGACTCTTCATTAATGTCGTTTGTTATTGCAATACTTGTAATACTT
>JAYVIS010000236.1:0-3668 GCA_043769975.1 Bacteroidota bacterium | reverse complement strand
AAAGTGGATGTTAGTAAATTTCATTATTATTTGACAATTGGAAATGTGTTCGAAATAAATGATGATTTAAAAATCAAACCACAAGCCATGGTAAAAATGGTTCAGAATGCGCCTATACAATATGATGTTAATGTGAATTTTTTAATAAAAAATAAAATCTGGACAGGCGTTTCATACAGAAGTGGTGCAGATATATCTGTGTTATTAGGGCTTCAGGTAAATCCTCAATTCTTAGTGAATTATTCTTATGATTACAATTTAACAAAAATCCAAAAATATTCTCAAGGCTCTCACGAAATTACGCTAGGGTATTTATTTTCATACAAACAACATAAAGTAGTAACACCAAGATATTTCTAATATATGAAAAAGTCAATTATTTTAATTTCAATTATTGGTTTATTTGCTTTTAAAGGTTTTTCCCAAACTGCCTCTATTAAAGCGGCTAACAAATTGTACTCTGCTAAATTGTATAATCAAGCCATTCCAAAATACGAAAGCATTTTAAAAAAAGATAGCTCAAATACAGAAGTGCTTTCTAATTTAGGAGATAGTTACCGTTTAACAAATAACACGAATGGACAATTAGTTTGTTATGGTCAATTAGTTAAATCAGGTAAGGCTGAAGATGTGCAAAAATTATATTACGGTCAGGCACTAATGGAAGTTGGAAGATATGATGAAGCAAAAAAATATTTCGATGATTTTAAAACTGATAAGCGCGGAGAAGAACTTTCGAAGGCAATAGCAAACCTACAAAAGTTTTCAAAAAATGCTGATGCCTATAAAATTGATACGGTGAATTTTAATTCAAACGATGATGATTTTTCTGCCATTAATTTTTCGAAGAACAAAGTGGTTTTTACGTCTACCAAAACCAAATCGACATGGATTACCAGAAGACACGGTTGGACAGGAAAAAACTATTGTCACATGTACGTTGTTGAAAAAGATACCTTAGGAAAATATTCAAAGCCAACTATTTTTTTAAAAGAATATGCCTCTAAATTTAATGATGGTCCTTTTTGTGCAACCAAAGATGGACAAACAATTTTCTTTACTCGAAATTCAGAAAATAAAAAAGATAAAAGTAGTGATGGTTCTCAAAAATTACAACTATTTCAAGCTGCCATTATAAATGGAAAGGTGCAATCATTAATGAAATTGAAATTTAATAGCAGTGAATTTAATTGCGCACATCCCTCAATTAGCAATGATGGCAAAACACTTTATTTTGCTTCTGATATGGGTGGTGGCCAAGGTGGAATGGATATTTGGTATTGTAAACAAGATGCTGGTGGTGCTTGGGGATCGCCAATTAACCTGGGAGAAAAAGTAAACACAAAAGGAAATGAAATTTTTCCTTCAGTTGGACAAGGTGATATTTTATATTTTTCGTCTAATGGTCAGGGTGGACTAGGAGGCTTGGATATTTTTGAAGTGAAAGTAAAAGATGATAAAGCAGGAAAAGTTTATAATATGGGTAAACCTGTAAATAGTGAACATGATGACTTTGCTTATAATTTAAATGCAGAAGGAAATAAAGGGTTTTTGAGTTCGAATAGAAAAACGGGAGGAATGAATGATGATATTTATATCGTTAATGTTTTAAGAAAAGTGTCTCGCGGGAAAACGGTAAATTTTATCATTAAAGATAAAGAATCGAAAGAAGTGTTGCCATTAACAAAATTAAAATTAAATGCCGACACATTTATAACAAATGAAAAAGGCGAATTTCAAACGGTACTTGAAGAGGATGTAAATTATTTATTAACGGTGTCTAAAAATAAATATTTTACAGAAACTGATTCTATTTCTACAAAATCATCAGCAGAAGAAGATGAGTTTACAAAAGTGATTGAATTAGATAAAGATTTAAACTTGTCTTTATTAGCTGGTATTTACGATGCTAAAACAGGTGTTGGTATTCCAAACGTGAAAATTAAATTTAAAGAAATGGGCTCCATTTCAGATATTTCTTCGAGTACTGATTTTGAATTAAAAGAAACTGAAAAAAATGGTGAGTACAGAATTCCGCTTAAAGGAAAAAAAATTGGAGATAAACTTAATTACTTAGTATCAATTGAAAAAGATGGATTTTTAACTAAGACCTTAAACTTCACGTATGATATTAAAAAAGAAGGTGAAATTCAACTGAATGAATTATTGGGTTTAAGTATAGGAAAAGTTGAGGTTGGGATGGATTTAGCAAAAATGATTGACATTAAACCAATTTATTTTGATTTAGGAAAATCAGTAATTCGAAAAGATGCAGCCATTGAATTAGCTAAAATTGTGGCTGTAATGAAAGAATACCCAAAAATGGTTATTGAGCTTGGAGCTCACACCGACTGTAGAGGTGTTGCGGCTGCGAATTTAAAATTATCAGGAGCAAGAGCTAAAGCTTCAGCAACTTTTATTGTAAAAAGTGGAATTGATAAAAGTAGAATAATTGGTAAAGGTTATGGCGAAAGCAAATTACTAAATGCTTGTGCTTGCGAAGGGAAAGTAAAACCAACATGTTCTGAAGAAGAGCATGCGAAAAACAGAAGAACAGAATTTATCATTATTAAAATACAAGATTAATTTATTGACAAAAAAAACACCCATTTACTGAAATTTAAATGGGTGATTTTTTTTTAAATCTAAAATTTGTATTCGTTATTTTGTTTTTAAAAACTTAAAGTCTTTTCCAATATAACGGGCATTGTCTCCAAGTTGTTCTTCTATTCTTAAAAGTTGGTTATACTTTGCAATCCGATCACTACGTGAAGCTGAACCTGTTTTTATTTGTCCACAACTTAATGCAACTGCTAAATCAGCAATGGTTGTATCTTCTGTTTCACCGCTTCTATGGCTCATTACAGATGTATAGCTATTTGTTTGTGCTAATTGAACAGCGTTAATAGTTTCAGTTAAAGTTCCAATTTGATTTACTTTTACTAAAATAGAATTGGCAACGCCCATATTTATTCCTTTCGATAAAAAATCAACATTCGTTACAAATAAATCATCTCCAACTAATTGAGTAGAAGAACCTAATTTATCCGTCATTAATTTCCAGCCATCCCAATCTTCTTCAGCAAACCCGTCTTCAATAGAAATAATTGGATATCTTTTTCTCCAATCAGCCCAAAAATCAACCATTTGAGAAGCTGTTAATTTATCACCTGTCGATTTTTTAAAGTGATACATTTTCTCATCAGTATTATAAAACTCAGACGCCGCAGCATCCATGGCAATATAAATATCTTCACCAGCTTTATAACCTGCTTTTTCAATAGCAATCATTACAGCTTTTATAGCATCTTCATTGTTTTTGAAATTAGGAGCAAATCCACCTTCATCACCCACATTAGTAGCTAAACCTTGTGATTTTAAAACTGCCTTTAAATGATGAAACACTTCAGTTCCCATTCTTAAACCTTCGCTAAAGCTACTTGCTCCAACAGGCATAATCATAAATTCTTGAAAATCAATCCCATTATCAGCATGCGAACCTCCGTTTAAAATATTCATCATCGGAATTGGTAATAAATTGGCATTTACACCTCCAATATAACGATAAAGCGGTTGACCAACAGCTTCAGAAGCAGCTCTTGCAGCAGCCAACGAAACACCTAAAATAGCATTAGCACCTAAATTCCCTTTATTTGGACTTCCATCCA
>JAYVIS010000235.1:0-10093 GCA_043769975.1 Bacteroidota bacterium | reverse complement strand
GAATTTGGGCTTTTTAAAAACAATTTTTTGGTTTTAAACAATTTCATTATATTTGTTAATAAAGTAATTGTTCCATCATTAACTTAACAAATTAAAAATTATCCTTTTATGAAAAAAATCGTAACATTTTTATCATTCATGAGCTTTTCTGCTCTTTTTTCGCAAATTACAATTACTGCAAATTTGCCAGCAGAAATTTCAGCTAACGCTACTATTGAATCTGAAATTAAGATTAATAAAGGGACAGTAAGTAATTTTGCAAAATATCAAATGGACGTTCCTCCAGGATATTCAGTTGCTTCAGTTGATGTTAAAGGAGGTAATTTTACGTTTGAAAACCAAAGAGCTAAAATCGTTTGGGTATCTGTGCCAAGTGACTCAGAATTTGCTATCAAATTCAAAATAACAGCTAGCCCTGACGCTGCTGGATCTGGAACATTTGCTCAAAAATTCTATTATTTAGAAAACAGTGAAAAGAAAGAAATTGAAGCAACGCCAATTACGGTTACCATTGGAGGTTCTGGTGCTGTTGCATCAACTCCTGTAGAACCAGTTAAAGCTGTTGAGCCAGTAAAAGCTGTTGAACCAACTCCGGTAGTTGCTGTTGTAACAACACCAGTTGAACCAGTTAAAGTTGTTGAACCAGTGAAGCCTGTTGAAGTTGTAAAACCTGTTGAAACTGTTGCTCCACCAGTAACCGCAAAGGCAAAAGCTAGCAATAATACGTCTACTGTTGGAATGACTTATAAAGTTCAGTTAGGTGCTTATTCATCTGAGCCAAGCAAAAGCAGATTTTCGAAAGCTGGTCCTGTTTCAGTTGATTTAATTAATGGTTTATATAAAGTAACAACTGGTAGTTTTAGCACAAAAGAAGATGCAATTAAACATTTAAATGAACTACAAGGAAAAGGTTTTTCTGGATTTATTGCTAAGTACAACGACGGTAAACGTATTAACTAAATTTTTTTCTTCTGAATTACCATCAAATTGAACAAGAAGTTTATAGCAGTTTTTTTTGCACTTAGTGTGTTTAATAGTTATGCCCAGCAATACCCTTGGTGGACACAATATAAGAGCAATCAAATGCTTGCTAATCCTGCTTTTTGTGGAACAAAACGTCTGGTTGATGTTCGATTGAATTATCGAAATCAATGGACCGGTTTTGAAGGTGCTCCAAAAACATACGTCCTTTCGTTAAATTCTAGACTTTGGAAAGGTAGAATAGGTGTAGGCGGGTTTATTTTTAATGATGTAATTGGCCCATTTAAAACAACCAATTCAAGCTTAACATTGGCCTACCATTTAAAGTTTCCTGATTCAGAATTTTCAATTGGTTTTCAAGGAAATTATATCAAGCAAAAATTTAATGGAAATGATATTACCTTGCGTAACCAACAGGATAAAGCCATTAATCAATATGTTGAAGATAAAGCTGGGAATTATGATGGTAGCTTTGGTTTTTTATATTATAACGATAGATTTCACATTGGTTTAGGTGTAAATAATATTATTGAAAGTGCATTTGAATTTTATAAAAGTGATACCCTAAAAAAAGGAAAATATACTAATGCAGCTCATTATAATTTTTCTGCAGGATTTAATTGGGCTGATAATCCTGACTTTACATTTGAGAATTCGGTATACGCTGCTTACGTTTCAGGTGTTCCTTTTTTGTTTGATTATACAATGCGCTTGCATATCAAAAAACAATTATTAGTTGGTGGTAGTATTAGATTTGGTGATGCCATTGCACTACAATTAGGATACACCATACAAGATAAAGTGCAAATCGTTTATTCTTATGATTTTGTAACCTCTCCATTAAGAAAATACCAAAAAGGAACTCACGAAATTTCTTTAATTTTTTCTTCTAATTTGGGAACTGATAAAAAAAGAAGAGGTTTTAATAATAGATTTTTAAAACAAAGATTTCAATACCTCCTTTAAATACTTACCTCAAAAAGTATTTTCACCCAATCCCTCGCTCAATTTAACTTAAATAATTAATATTTTAATTGAACCATAAATTGCAAGAGGGATGCAAGCGAAAAGCTTTATTAAATGATTTCATTTAATAAACTTGGAGCGACAGCCCGCTCTGGCTCCAGCCAGACTTGCCCAACTGATAATTGGAATAATAGTAATAATAATTTGGCTTAGCGATTCAAACTTATTTCAAAACTCAAAAAAATTCTTCGCAATCCTTCAGATAATTTAAACAATAAATTAAAAATTTAATTGAACCATAAATTGCAAGAGGGATGCAAGCAAAAAGCTTTATTAAATGGTTTCATTTAATAAACTTGGAGCGACAGCCCGCTCTGGCTCCAGCCAGACTTGCCCAACTGATAATTGAAATAATAATAATAATTTGGGTTAGGCTTTGCGATTCAAACTTATTTCATAACTCAAAAATTCAGTTAATTAAAACAAAAATTAATTAAACAAAGATTTCAATACCTCCTTTAAATTGATTAAATTTATAATATGCGCTTTGCCGTTATAGATTTAGGAACGAATACCTTCAATTTACTAATTGGGGAATTAAGTGATAATAAAAAAAAATTCACTCGATTATTTAATACAAAAATTCCGGTTAAGCTTGGTGAAAAGGCTATTAATTTGGGCTACATAGCTGATATTCCTTTTCAAAGGGGAATACACGCACTCATTAAATATAAAGAATACATTAATCATTATAACGTGAAAACTATTTTTGCCTTTGGAACATCAGCCATAAGAAGTGCAACTAATGGAAATGAATTTGTTGCTGAAGCGTTAAAACATTCAGGAATTGCAATTACAATTATTGATGGTGATGAAGAAGCAGAATTAATTTATTATGGAAATAAGTTAGCTGTAAAAATGACTGACGATGTTTCCTTAATTATGGATATTGGTGGAGGTAGTACAGAATTTATTTTGGCAAACAAGCAAACTATTTTTTGGAAGCAGAGTTTTTTATTAGGCGCTTCACGCATTTATGAAAAATTTAATTTTTCTAATCCAATTACACGAGCAGAAGAAATTGCTTTTTACGATTATTTAAAAGTAGAATTAAAACCCTTATGCGACGCTATTAAAACACATTATCCAATTGAATTAATTGGCTCTTCTGGCGCATTTGATTCGGTAGTTGATATCATTGCCGCACAATTTAATGTAACGCCAGTAAACGATAAGCAAACAGAATATGGTATCAATTTAATTCAATACATGGCAGTTAGTGAGTTAATTAAAAAATCAACGGTTGAGCAACGACAAAAATTAAAAGGATTAATCGAAATGCGAGTTGATATGATCGTCATATCAATGTTATTAATAGATTTTGTGATGAATGAAATAAAAATCAATAAACTTCGCGTTTCTACTTATTCACTTAAAGAAGGTGTTATTAGTAAGAAAATTGGCTTACTAGCTTAATTTCTTTAATGCATTTCTCAATGAAGAAATCACATTTTCTGCATCTGTAATTTTACAAGTTCCTACCGACATGCGATACCAAGGTGAATTATCATCAGCACCAAAACAATAAAATGGAACTACCGCTAATTTAGCTTCGTCTAAAATATATTTTGTAATGTCTTTTGTGGTTTCTAAAACTTTTCCTTCGGCAGTTTTCATACCATGTAAATCAAACTTTATAGTTAAGTAAATAGCTGCTTGTGGTATAATTGCATCTACTTTAAAACCTTCACTTTTTAATGTTTGAAACCCTTTATAAAACCCATCTAATCTAGCTGTAATTTCTTTTTTTTGATGAACAATAAAGGCATCATACAATTTTAAATCTGATAAATATTTTGCCGTAGCCATTTGTTCAGGCTTTGGAGCCCAAGCACCAACATGCGTTAAGATAGCTTTCATTTTATCAATCACTAACTTTGGTCCCATACTCCAACCAACTCTTACGCCTGTTGCTGATAATGATTTTGAAATACCATCAACAAAAACAGTATATGGTTTCATTTCAGGATTTAAACTTACGGGATTGTAATGTTTATTATCTCCAAATGTTAAAGCCCAATAAATTTGATCATACATCAAATAAACTGGTTTTTCATCAGGACCTCTTCGTTTGTTTTCAGCAATGATTAAATCACAAATTTCTGATAAACCTTCTTTAGTAAAAATAGTTCCTGTTGGATTTTGAGGAGAACATAATGCTACTAATGTTGCTTCTTTAATGAATGGTGCAATATCAGAAGCTCTCGGCATAAAGTTATGCTCAGGCTTCGCTTCTATTACAACTGATTTTGCGAAATTTAAATAGGTGTAATGATTGTTATTCCAAGATGGAACTGCAAATATTACTTTATCATCAGCATCTACTAATGCTTTAAAAATACTGTAAATAACAGGACGAGCTCCACCAGCTATTAAGATCTCATCATTTTTATAATCTAATCCACCTCTTTCTTTTAATAAATTTGAAACGGCATTACGTAATTCCAACATACCATCAGCAGCTGGGTAATTTGTTTGATCATCAAAATAAGCATCAACAATGTATTGTTTTAACTCCGCAGGAATTGGAAACTCTTTTGGATTAAAGTCACCAATCGTCATATTTACTATTTTTTCGCCTTGTTTTATTTTTTCATTTACTTCGCCCGCAAGCTTAATAATTTCTGAACCAATAATGTTTTCAGCTAATTTAGATACTTTAGATTTTGGTGTTTGTGTTGCAGTACTCATGATGTTTATTTTTTTTGAAAATTATACATAATACTCATTATTACAAAATAATGTTTAAAATATAATTCGACTATATTGAACTTAAAAATCGTATTTAGCGCTCTAATTTAGAAAATCGGTTAACTCTGCGACCATCGATTTCAACTGATTCTAAAAACATAGATTTTGGTCGCACCCATAAATTTTCGCCTTCCTTTTGATAGGTTGCTTTATAAACCACCATTTCTTCAAGTGTTTCCGAATGTTTTGCTATTCCAATAACTTCGTAAATGTTGCCCTTATAATGTTTGTATAATCCTAATTCCATTTTTTAACTTGTATGGTCTGCTACGATGACCCATTGTTTATTTATTTTTTTCCATAACAAGGTAAAATAACCACCAACGGGTTTATCCTTATTTAATTCCCACTTTCCAATCACATAAATACTACTCTTAGATAGCTGAGTTGCTTCAATAATGGTGAAAGTTAATATACCCATTGCCTCCTTATTTGGGTATGATTTTTTATAATTATCTAAGGTCTTTTGCCAACCATAAGTAATGCCTTTACTGCCAATAAATTTAAGGCTATCATCTTTCCAATAATAATTCATAAACTCAGTCACATCGCCATTACTCCAAGCTTTTTGTTGGGTTTGTATGTGCTCTAAAACTAATTTTACATCTTTGCTTTGTTGGGCTTTAGATGATAAATTAACGAATAATAAGATGATTAATAGTTGTTTCATTTAAGCTAATTTAATCCTAAAAATAAGCAATTTTAATCTTCAAATAATTTTATAAATAACATTTTCTATTTCATATATAATATGTAAATTCGTTGCTCGTTCTTTAACACACTTATTAAGAAAAGCGGAGGGATACGCCCTATGATGCTTTACCAACCCTAATTAATAGTTGTAAATATTTAGTGCTTAGTTTTTAATGATATTTAGAACTAAACACTTAAAACTAAAAACTATTAATGAGAAGGTGGGAATTCGTTAGTCTTCGGACTAAAAAATAAGTCGAAATACATTAGTTAATTTTTAAATACACATACCAACTAATCCCTTTCGGCAAACGCTAAAAGGGATTTTTTATTTTATAAAAAATATGAATACGATACAACAAGAATTAGAAAAAAGAGTTTTAGTCATCGACGGTGCAATGGGTAGTCTTATTCAGCAATACAAGCTAACTGAAAAAGATTTCAGAAGTAAACGTTTTGCTGATTGGGAAAAAGATTTACAAGGCAATAATGATTTGTTATCTATTACTCAGCCACAAATTATTAAAACCATTCATAAAGAATATTTAAAAGCAGGTGCTGATATTATTGAAACCAACACATTTAGCGGAACCACCATTGCCATGGCCGATTATGGTATGGAATCATTAGTATATGAATTAAACTATGAATCTGCTAAAATTGCAAAAGAAGCCATTCAAGAATTTTATGCTGAGTTTCCTGAATTTGCTCATATTCAAAAATTTGTAGCTGGTGCAATGGGGCCAACTAATCGTACCTTATCATTATCACCAAATGTAAATGATCCAGGTTTTAGAGCTATAACGTTCGACGAGCTTGTTGAAGCTTATACCGAACAAGTGCGTGGATTAATTGATGGTGGCGCTGATGTATTATTAATTGAAACTATTTTTGATACGTTAAATGCAAAGGCTGCTTTATTTGCCATTCAAAATTATTGCGAATCTATTGATCGTAAAATGCCTGTGATGGTTTCAGGAACTATTACTGACGCCAGCGGAAGAACGTTATCTGGTCAAACAACGGAAGCATTTTTAAATTCAGTTTCACATGTTGATTTATTAAGTGTTGGTTTAAATTGTGCTTTAGGTGCAAAAGATATGCGCCCTTATTTAGAAGAACTTTCTACAAAAGCGCCTTTTTATGTGAGTGCTTATCCTAATGCTGGTTTGCCAAATCAGTTTGGAGAGTATGATCAGGATGCTCATGAAATGGGACATCAAATAGAAGATTTTTTAAAAGCAGGATTTATAAATATTGTTGGTGGATGTTGTGGAACTACACCTGCTCATATTAAACGCATTGCAGAATTAGCAAAACATGCGAAACCTCGTAAACGCCCTGTTGCTGATTCTTTAATGCATTTAAGCGGATTAGAGCCTGTTACACTTCGCCCAGAAAGTAATTTTATGAATGTGGGTGAACGTACAAACGTTACTGGTTCAAAAAAGTTTTTACGTTTAATTAATGAAGGTAATTACGAAGAAGCATTATCTATTGCTAAAGATCAGGTTGACGGCGGTGCGCAAGTCATTGATGTTAACATGGACGAAGGGATGTTGGATAGTGAAGCTGCTATGACTAAATTTTTAAATTTAATAGCATCTGAACCAGATATTTCTCGTGTGCCAATTATGATTGACTCTAGTAAATGGAGCGTGATTGAGTCCGGTTTAAAATGTGTGCAAGGTAAGGCAATCGTTAATTCAATTTCGTTAAAAGAAGGTGAAGAAAAATTTATTGAACAAGCTCACAAAGTAAAGCAATACGGTGCAGCCGTTATTGTGATGGCTTTTGATGAAGTAGGGCAGGCTGATACCTTTGAACGTAGAAAAGAAATTTGTAAACGTGCGTACGATATTTTAGTTGATAAAGTTCATTTCCCTCCACAGGATATTATTTTTGATCCTAATATATTTCCTGTTGCTACAGGTATGGAAGAGCATCGTTTAAATGCGCTCGACTTTTTTAATTCAACCAAATGGATAAAAGATAATTTGCCACATGCTAAAGTTAGTGGTGGTGTAAGTAATGTGTCTTTTTCGTTTAGAGGAAATGATCATGTGCGTGAAGCCATTCATTCAGCATTTTTATACCATGCCATTAAAGCTGGAATGGATATGGGAATTGTAAATCCATCGCAATTGGTTATTTATGATGATATTGAAAAAACATTATTAGAATTAGTTGAGGATGTGTTGTTAAACCGCAGAGACGATGCGACTGAGCGTTTAGTTGACCATGCAGAGTCTTTAAAAGGAATTGTAAAAGGTAAGACTGAAAAAGATGAAGAGTGGCGTAAAGGAACGGTCGAATCTCGTTTAAGTTATGCTTTGGTAAAAGGATTAGTAGAACATATTGATGCTGATACAGAAGAAGCTCGTCAAAAATTAGGCAGACCATTGCATGTTATTGAAGGACCATTAATGGATGGGATGAACATTGTTGGAGATTTGTTTGGTGCAGGAAAAATGTTTTTACCACAGGTTGTAAAAAGTGCTCGTGTGATGAAAAAAGCGGTGGCTTATTTAGAGCCTTACTTGCAATTAGAAAAAGAAGAAAATGCAAAAGCTGGTATTGTTGGTGATGGCAGAACAAACGCTGGTAAAATTTTATTAGCAACTGTAAAAGGTGATGTACATGATATTGGAAAAAATATTGTGGGTGTTGTATTAGCTTGTAATAATTACGAAATCATTGATTTAGGTGTAATGATCTCCTGTGATAAAATATTAACTGAAGCAAAAAAACATAACGTTGATATTATTGGATTGAGTGGATTAATAACACCATCCTTAGATGAAATGGTTTATGTAGCTAAAGAAATGGAGCGTTTAGGATTTAAAACGCCTTTATTAATTGGTGGTGCTACAACTTCTAAAGTACACACTGCTGTTAAGATTGCTCAAAATTATTCGGGGCCTGTTGTGCATGTGAATGACGCTAGTAAATCTGTGCCAGTGGCCAGTAGTTTAATTTCAGAAGAACATCGTGATATTTTTATGGCTGATGTCAATAAAGATTATGACCGAGTGCGCGAACAAAATAAAAATGCACAATCGCAAAATAAATTTATTAGCATGGCTGAAGCTCGTGAAAATAAAATGCCAATTGACTGGAAAAAAACAGAGATAAAAAAACCAAATTTTATTGGCACAAAAGTTTTTGAAGATTATGATTTAAAAGAAATTGCTGAATACATTGATTGGACGCCATTCTTCCACAGTTGGGAATTAAAAGGATCTTATCCTAAAATTTTAAATGACCCTGAACGTGGAGTAGAAGCAACTAAATTATTTAACGATGCGCAAAACATGTTGAATAAAATAATTTCTGAAAAATGGTTAAAGGCAAAAGCAGTGATTGGAATTCATCCTGCAAGCACAGTAAATGATGATGATATTGAAATTTTAGATGCTATCGAAAAAAATGCAGTATGTACATTTCATAGTATTCGTCAGCAAACAAAAAAACCAGCAGGACAATATAATATTGCCTTAGCTGATTTTATTGCTCCGAAATCTGTCACTTCGAGCGGAGTCGAGAAGCAAGATTATATTGGAACATTTGCTTTATCTACTGGTTTTGGTATTGACGAACACGTTGCTCGTTTTGAAGCTGACCATGATGATTATAGTGCTATCATGTTGAAAGCATTGGCAGATAGATTGGCAGAAGCCTTTGCTGAATTGATGCACAAAAAAGTACGTAAAGAATTTTGGGGTTATGCTTCAACTGAAACTTTAAAAAATGAAGAATTAATTAAAGAGGAATATGATGGTATTCGTCCGGCACCAGGTTATCCGGCGCAACCAGACCATACTGAAAAATTAACCATTTGGAAATTATTAGATGTTGAAAAAAACATTGGCATGACGTTAACTGATAGTTTAGCCATGATACCAACAGCAGCGGTGAGTGGTTTATATTTTTCTCATCCTCAATCGACTTATTTTGGAATTGGAAAAATTAATAAAGTGCAAGTTGAAGAATATGCCAAACGAAAAAAGATGCCCTTTGAAGTAATTGAAAAATGGCTTGGCCCAGCTTTAGGATATTGATTTTAAACTAATAAATGATGAAAGTATTTGAAACCGATGTTTTTAATATGACAGTTCATGATGATTTATTAATTGAATTTAAAATAAAAAAAGACAAGACCCTTGAGCCTAAAGATGTTTGGGAATCGCGTGATTTATCAATTAATTATTTGCCAGGAAAAAAGTTTTTAGTTTTGATGGAAGCCGCTAATGATATTGAAATTAGTGGTGAGGCAAGAAGAGCTGGTGCTTCTGAAGAATATTCAAAGCACGTGGCTGCATTGGCTTTAAATAGCAGTAATTTATTATATAAAATTATGGGGAGTTTATTTTTAAAAATTAACAAACCGAAGATTCCAACTCGGTTTTTTGACGATAGAGATGAAGCCATAAAGTGGTTAAAAAACTTTCAAAATATTGCTTAAGTTTTTTTAGTCTCATATTATTAATCAATTTTTAATTAATGTATCCATTAAGAAGTTCTCAAAGCAGACAATAAATCGCTGTCAAAAGCATAAACTTAGTTTTACAGATTAGTAAGGAACTTAATTATAAAATTTAGATATTAAAAAAGGCTATCATAATTTATGATAGCCTTTTTT
>JAYVIS010000234.1:0-8012 GCA_043769975.1 Bacteroidota bacterium | reverse complement strand
TAAAAAATCAGCTTAATTTAACTTCTAATCCTAAAATTGTAATTTTAGCTTTTTGAAGGCTTAAAACGCAAATAGTTTTTTGTCTAAAACTGTGATTTAATGTAAATAGTTAATAAACAGTTAATTATATAGGTGTTTTTTTTTTTGATATTTGTTTCATACAATTATCTTTGTCACGAATTTAAAACTAAAACACAATGTCAGACATTTCAACAAAAGTAGTATCTATTATCGTAGATAAATTAGGTGTAGAAGAAAAAGAAGTAACTCCAACAGCAAGTTTCACTAACGACTTAGGAGCAGATTCTTTGGATACAGTAGAATTAATTATGGAATTCGAAAAGGAATTCAACATAGCTATTCCAGATGATCAAGCTGAGAAAATTGCTACAGTAGGTGATGCTATCACTTATATTGAAGCAAACGCAAAAAACTAGGAATTTACTTTTAAAATTATTTTTATGCAATTTAAGCGCGTAGTAGTTACAGGACTTGGTGCGGTTACTCCTTTGGGTAGCACCGTGAACGATTATTGGAATAACTTAATAAACGGAGTTAGTGGTGCTGCAACTATTAAGCGCTTTGATGCATCAAAATTTAAAACAAGATTTGCCTGTGAAGTAAAAGGCTTTAAGCTTGAAGACTACTTCGATAGAAAAGAAGCCCAACGTCTAGATGCTTTTTCTCACTACGGAATTGCTGCTTCCGTTCAGGCTGTTGCTGATTCTGGAATTGATGCAGAAGGTATTGACAAAAATGAAGTTGGTGTAATATGGGGTTCTGGAATTGGTGGATTAGATACGTTTCAAAATGAAACGTTTAATTTTGCTAAAGGTGATGGAACACCACGTTTTAATCCATTCTTTATTCCTAAAATGATTGCTGATATTTGTTCAGGACATATATCTATTCGTTTTGGATTTAGAGGGCCTAACTTCACAACTGTTTCAGCTTGCGCTTCTTCTACAACTGCTTTAATTGATGCTTTTACCTATATTAGATTGGGTAGAGCAAATGCAATTGTAACTGGTGGATCTGAAGCTGCCATTAACGAAAGTGGTATTGGTGGTTTTAATGCTTGCCAAGCAATGAGTTTAAATAATGATAGTCCTGAAACGGCATCTCGTCCTTATGATAAAACCCGCGATGGTTTTGTATTAGGTGAAGGTGGAGCTGCTTTAGTATTAGAAGAATTAGAACATGCCTTAGCACGTGGTGCAAAAATTTACGCAGAAGTAATTGGTGGTGGAATGAGTGGAGACGCTTTTCATATTACTGCCCCTCATCCAGAAGGTTTAGGAGCAACTTTAGTTATGCAAAGAGCATTAAAGGATGCAAATATTTCTCCTGATGAAGTAGATTATATTAATACACATGGTACTAGTACACCACTTGGTGATGGCGCCGAATTAAAAGCAATTACAAATGTGTTTGGTGAACAAGCATATAAAATGAATATTAGTTCAACAAAATCTATGACTGGCCATTTACTTGGTGCTGCTGGTGCTGTTGAAGCGATTGCTACTGTATTAGCAATTCAAAATGATATTGCTCCTCCAACAATTAACCATGTTCATGCTGATCCAGAAATTGATCCAAAATTGAATTTGACATTTAATAAAGCACAAAAAAGAACCATCAATATTGCTATCAGTAATACGTTTGGTTTTGGCGGTCATAATGCTGCTGTTGTTCTAAAGAAATACAAGCCTTAATTTTTAATTTTGAAAACTTTATTGTTTGCTTTAAAACCATTATCGAAAGATGATAAGTTATTTAAGCAAAAATTAAAAAACATTTTAGGGTTTTCTCCTTCTAATTTAGCTTTGTATAAGCAAGCTTTTAGGCACAGTAGTTCTTCTAAAGATATTTCCGAACACCAACAAAGTAACGAACGCCTCGAATTTTTAGGGGATGCTATTTTAGGTGCAATCATTGGAGAATATTTATTTAAATTATTTCCGAAAAAGGAAGAAGGATTTTTAACACAAATAAGAAGTAGAATAGTAAACGGACAACACTTATTTATTTTAGCGAAAAAATTTGGACTTGATGCCTTATTGCAATCTCGATTAACAAAAAAAGAAAAGCTTAGTTCATCAGCCTATGGCGATGTTTTTGAGGCTTTAATCGGCGCCATTTTTTTAGATAAAGGTTTTGAAAAAACGAGATTGTTTATTTTAAATAATATCATCAAAACTCATTTAGATATAAATGCTTTACTTGAAAACGACACAGATTATAAATCGAAATTTCAGATTTTAATGCAACGTCAAAAAAAAGAGTTTGAATATGTTGTTCTGAGAAATGAATTAAATGGCAAAGAAAAAACATACGTCATACAATTAAATGTAAATGGTATTGAACTTAGTGTGTTTGAGCATAAATCAAAAAAAGTAGCAGAGCAAAAAGCTGCTCAATTAGCACTCGAATCTTTAGAAAATAAACATTAAAAACACCAAATAGTTTTCTTGAATATTGCTATTTGGCGTTTTGAAATTATCCTAAATTATTTTAATTAGTAAGTCTTATGCACCAAACCATTTGCGGCGTGCAATTAATTTTACTAAAAACACAACACCCATAATTAAAATTGCGATTGGCCATAATCTGATAAAAAATAAAATAATTTCTCCAAAAATTGCCGCACCTTCAGTTATTGCTGGTAAAAATTTAGCTCCGAAATTTGGCTTATAAGGTTCAATTGGTAATGCAACAGCATAAGTTTCTGTTTTAATTGTTTCTTTTTGATAAATTGAAATGGACACAGTGCTATAGGTAACATCATGTATTAATTCCAAGGTATTGATTTGTGTTTTGTCTGCAATTTCTTGTTTTTCAACTAAATCATTTTCAGCCTCAACTAATTGATTTAATTTTTGCCCTTTTGTGTCAATCGATTTTTCTAATCGGTGTTTATGTTTTTCAAATCTTTTTTCAGAAAGTTTAGCAGATTGAAACTGTTTTGTAACATCATCAATTTGTATTTTACGATACTCTAAATAGTCTATCAATCCGGCAATTTGAGATAATGTGGCGTCCAATTCAGTGTTTGGAATTCGAACTAGTAGATTACTTTTAACAGTAAAATTTGTCAAGTCTTGCATACTATCTTTACTAATTCTTATCGAATTTTTATAGTTTAATTGACTTTCTAAATCTGAAGTTGTAACATAACCTTTGTGTTCATTTACAATGCGCTCAATATCAAACGTAGATTGCTTTACATCTTTTACTTTAAAAAACAAATCAGCTTTTCTAACAAAACTACGTGTGCTGTCATTTTGTTCTGTTTTGATTGGAATGGCGTCAATTTTTGTTGAAACAGCATTTGCAAATTCCTTTGCCTTTGATTCTTTGTTAGACATTTCTTCTGCGGATGAACTACAAGAAATTAAAAAATAGGAAGTTGCTAAAACAATTCCTGAAAGTTTTAGAAAATTGATGCTTAGGTTTTTCATAGTGTTTGGGTTTTATTATTTATGCCAGCAACTCTATTTAAGT
Organism: Bacteroidota bacterium; assembly: GCA_043769975.1. Taxonomy (GTDB): domain Bacteria; phylum Bacteroidota; class Bacteroidia; order B-17B0; family Aurantibacillaceae; genus UBA4416. The sequence goes on along the minus strand of JAYVIS010000234.1, from coordinate 4,508 downwards.
AACCTTGATTCGATTGTTAATATTGGTTAAAAAAATGCCCTCACTTGTGCGCCGCCAATATTTATTATTTTTGAATTTGGTGATTTTCTACCATCATAATTTATGCTAATCTGTAAGTTATTACTCAAATTACGCTGGTAGCTCAAGCCCCAAGTATAATTGGATCCAATCTTTAAAGCATTAAGCATCTCATAAGCTATGGCTGAATTTTCGAGATCATTATATGTAATTTGAATAAAATTTAGTTTGCCTGTTAAACTTCCTTTGTCTAATTGATTGTATTTAAATTCTAATCCAAAATCATTTAATTCAGCAATTTGAAAACCTTCTTTTATGATATTCTGTTTATGATTGTATTTGTAAATTAAGCTTAACCTAAAAGTTGTGTTTGGCTGGTAGCTTAATTTTTGTTCGAGATCGTAATATTCAATTTTATAATTCCGTGTAGATAAAAATTCGGAAGCGTTTTGCTTAATGCCTGTTAAGTTTGTACTGTTAATACTCCATGCCCTTGTAAAATTTAAACGCCAACGCCATTCATGACTTGTGTTTCCGCGTGTTTCGAAACCATTTGTGTTGAGTTGTTTACTTAAGTTATTTTGAAATGTATAATCTGACCCAAACACTGCAGAGCTCTGATTAAAAAATAAACTTTGGCGAAAGGATGAATTAATAGCTGTAAGTAAGGAATCTTGTAGATTTATTTCTAATGGATTAAATGTAAATAATTTTCCATCATCGCGAGTTTTTTTATCGATGCGGTAGGCCGTTTGTGTTGCAAAACGACTTACAAACTTAAGAGCGTTTGAATTACTATCCTTTAAAAAAACGGATGGTCTTAAATTTAAAGAAAAACTAAATTGATCATGCAGCACTTTTACATATTGATTTGTTGGTGTGTATACTTTTATATATAATGCCTGGTCGCTGAATTGTGCAATTTCAAATTCATTGGTCTCTTTAATTCCATTATCATTGTAGTCTTTCCAAGCATAAGTTCCTTGCCCAGCAGCAACTAATAAAAAGTAATATTCTTTTTTATTTTCTAAACCATATCCTGTTTCGTAGAATAAGCTTGTGGTAATAAAATTGCTAAAAAATCGCGGAGAATATTCTAAACGACTTAATAAAGTATTATCTGGTTTAATATATAAAGGATTTGCATTTTTTAATTGCAATTCTCTATAAGTAAAAATAATTGAAAATGGATGATTTTTAATGCTGTTTATATTTGCTGAAAAGCCTGTGTTTTTTGCAAACGTAGAATCTTTTAAAACAGAAGAATAAGCCTGCATGTCTCTGCGTTCTCTGTAAAATAATTTATATAAATTTCCGCTTGTGTCTCTATTTGTAATATTTGTTTCCCATTCCCATAACTGATAGCTTCGAGATGTTAATGAGTCACTTCCTGTTTTTTTAAATTTGTTTTGTTCAAATTCGTCCAACACATTTAATCTAAGTTTCCAAAACGAATGAGATAATAGGGTTTTATGTCTGTAAAAATTACTTGATAATAAATTATAATTACTAGTTAAATACGATCCATTATATTCAACAGAACTGTTTTTTGTTTTATAAAAACTATTAATACTGTGCTTTAAACCTTTATAAAAAGATCCCTCGTCAAAAATTGAAATGCCGTAAAGTAATTTTGTTTTGTTTCCATTTTGCAATCCAATTTGTGCTATCCCAACATGTTGATCAGTGTTTATTGGTGCATTTGTAGGTCTGTTCCAATCTCTTTCAAATTCAATTGCTCTGTATCGTTCTATCGGATTAAAATAACGCTGTACATATTCATAACCAACATTGTAAATAGCATTCAATGTAGTTTTTCTAACAGTATCTTTTTTAATAGTAGTTTGATTGTTGCTTGCTAGCTTAATTCCATAGCCATCATCGTTATATGAATTGTAAGGACTGTAAGTGTTAATGTCATTTTTTGTATAAACACCTTCAATATCAAAGTTGTGATTTTTATCAATGATGTAATTTCCACCAACAGCCAACATTTGTTTTTGCTTAGGAGTGACTAATGGAATAACAGGCTCGTAATTTCCTTGAGGTACACCTAAAATTGGAACGACCCATTTATAAACTTTACCGTTCGAGGTTGTTAAAACTTGAATGTAGTTTCCTGAATATTCTCCAACATAACTAAATTTCACCCTATATTTTGCACTATCAGCATTTTCAGATCTTACATAAATGTTTGAATAAGTAATGCCAACAATTGTATCTTTTTTCCAATAAAAAATATCGCTCGTGTTATATGGCACTAAATCTGCACCACTCGAAACAGATTTGTTAAGTGTATCCCCAACATTGAACAATACTAATTTTTGTGGTTCTGAAAGCGATTGTTGCAAGGTTTTGTTTTTATTATCCTGTTCTCCAAAAAAATTGAATCTTAATTTTAGCTTATTTGCATCAACCTCTTCGCTGAAAAAATAAAGTGAACGCGCATAATTTCTTTCAGCATATTGCATTTCGGCAATAATACGTTTGTCTTTAGTTATTATTTGTTTTGCTGTAAATGTAATTTCTGATGTATTATAATCAATAATATAATCGTTTTCTTGACCACGCTGTAATAATCTTCCGTCAATATAAATTCGTTCAGTTCCAGATAATGTAATAATAAATAATTCATTCTCGGCCCCCTTTAATCTATAAGGACCTTGGTTGTTTTCAGTGCCTTGGATAATGTTTCTGGCAAATTTCCCTTTACTGACGGCGCCACTCACTTGCGTTTTAAACGTTACGTTTTTTTTATTGATGGAGTCGTTATAGTTATTCGAAAAATAAAGGCCTTGTGAACGCTTATAAAAATTCATAAAATAACCATTTGGTTTTTGTAATTGAAAATCACCAACAATTAGTTTTGATGTTTTATTTGATAGTTGAACAAATACTTTATCAAATTCTTGCAGTTGCGCAGTAGTTCCATCTGCTTGAAACGGAATATTATCATCAGTTGCTGCTAATAATAAATCAACCTCTTGTGTTAGTTTTCCACTTACTTGTAAATTTAAACTTGAATTCACAACCACATCTTGATTATTTCCAAAACTAATTCCTCGGCTAATGCTTCCGTTTTTATTTAATCCATCACTTATAAACCCATCTGATATCGGTTCGCTACCACTAAATGCTAGTGAAATTGGGTTTTGTGGAAGGGATAAATCTTTTGTTAATAGCGAAGTGTTTTTGTGATAATATGATTTTTCGTAATTAAAAGAAAAGGTTTTATAATAAACCATTAACGTATCTGAAATGGGTTTCTTAAAAATGATTGCCTTTAGAGGATAGTATATTTTATAATTAGACGTATCGAATAAATTGCCTTTTAGGTTAATTTTAATACTATTTGGAATTAGACTTAATGTATCTAAATAAATAGTGTCATTTTTTACAATAATTAATTTTTGTTTAAAGTTGGATTGTGCATTAAGCTGAAATACAATTCCACCATAAAAAAAAAGTATATATAAATAAAAAAATCTCACAGGTTTGATAACGATTTATAAATATAGAAATTGTATTTTTAAGGCTTTAATAATATTTTATGCGAATAATAACATATAACGTAAATGGCATTCGTGCTGCAATGAATAAAGGATTAGTTGAGTGGGTAAAAGCGGCTGACCCAGATGTACTGTGTTTACAAGAAATAAAAGCCACTCCCGACCAAGTTGATGTAGCACAATTTGAAAATATTGGTTATCATTTGTATTGGTATCCAGCACAAAAAAAAGGGTATAGTGGAGTAGCCATTTTTTCTAAAACAAAACCTAAGCATGTTGAATATGGTTGTGGAATAACTGAATATGATTTTGAAGGAAGAATGCTAAGGGTTGATTTTGAAAACTGTTCGGTGCTTTGTGCTTACCATCCTAGCGGCAGTAGTGGTGATGATCGACAAGTATTTAAAATGAAATGGCTAGCTGATTTTCAGAACTACATTAATGATTTGAAAGCAAAAATTCCCAATTTGGTTTTAGTTGGCGATTACAATATTTGTCATAAAGCCATTGATATCCATAATCCAAAATCAAATGCCAATACTTCGGGGTTTTTGCCAGAAGAAAGAGACTGGTTTGAGGGATTTATCCAGTCGGGTTTTACCGATTCATTCCGTCATTTTAATTCAGAACCCCACCAATACTCCTGGTGGAGCTATCGAGCAGGTTCGAGAGGGAAAAATTTGGGATGGCGAATTGACTATAATTTAGTGGCAAATCACCTTGAAAAACACCTTAAGCGTTCAGTTATTTTGCCAGATGCGGTGCATAGTGACCATTGCCCAGTTTTAGTAGAAATTGATTTATAAAAAATACTAAATTTTTTTAGGTTTTTTAGATATTTGGGTTATATTTGTGGTTACTATAAACTTATGTACTTAGGTATGAAAAAAATATTTATTCCACTTGCAGTTACTGCTATAACACTAGGATTAGCTTCTTGCAATTCTTGTTCTGATGACAAAACTAAAGACCATGATGGTG
>JAYVIS010000233.1:0-6638 GCA_043769975.1 Bacteroidota bacterium | reverse complement strand
GTTCATTTAAAAATTAGTTTATCCTTTTGTTATTTAAATTTCCTAAACAAATTAAAATTCTGCGTTAAGGATTGCAGTGTAAATCCTTTTTGAGGAACGAAAAAAGATTGAAACGAAAAGCCTGACCCGCAGGGGAACGCCCTAATCATTATAATAAATATCCTCTTAATACTTTTGAAGGCAAAAGTATCAAAACCTTATGATTTTGTGGAAGGCAATTCCTGCGGACCGCTGATAAAATGAATCCTTACACACTTTGTCTTCGCATATTCATTTGACAGCTATTGCTGCACAAAATCATACCTTAACATTTGATGTATAAACTTCGTAATTAAATATAAATTCGCGTTAAGGATTGCAGTGGAAATCCTTTTTGAGGAACGAAAAAAGATTGCAACGAAAGGCCTGACCCGCAGGGGAACGCCCAAATCATTAAAATAAAAATTAATCTATTATTGCAATAACCTTAAGCTCAATTGCAATTGGCGTTGGCAAACAATTAATTTCAATGGTTGTACGACAAGGAGGATTTTCAGAAAAATATTCGGCCCATAATTTATTATAGGTTTTGAAATCGTCTTTCATATTCGTTAAAAAAACTTGAACGTCCACAATTTTATCCCAGCTACTTCCTGAGTCTTCTAAAATATATTTAATATTTCTAAAAACACTGTGGCATTGAGCCTCAATATCATAAGACGTAATGTTTCCATTTTCATCTAATTCAACTCCAGGTATTTTTTTTGTTCCTCGTTCGCGTGGACCAACTCCACTTAAAAATAATAAATTACCAACGCGACGTGCGTGTGGATATAAACCAACAGGTTCAGGAGCTTTAGAAGATTCAATTGAATTATTCATTCTGTTTTTATTTTAATAGTTAAAATTTTTAAATTATCGCTTTAGGGGAGTTCTGTAAATTAGATTTTTTTAGGCGAACAATACTTTAAGGACGAAACAGACATTGGTCTGTTAGGATCTTAAAATTGCAGTTCAACGACAAAAAAGCAATTTATAGAACTCATCTTTATTTAAATGAGTTCCAACCTTGTGCAGTAATTGGATGAGATGTTCCAGCTTTTGCAATTAAATTTGTCCCACTCGATTTTGCAGTAATATGACCAATCACAGTAAAGTCGGGCACATTTTTAATTTTATCGTAATCGCCAATTGGAATTGTAAAAAGCAATTCATAATCTTCGCCACCACTTAGTGCGCAAACCGTTGGGTCTAAATCAAATTCACGAGCACGGTCAAATGTTTGTGGATCAATTGGGATTTTTTCTTCATATAATTCACAACCAACTTCTGATTGAGTACAAATGTGAATAATTTCTGAGGCTAAGCCATCGCTCACATCAATCATACTTGTTGGAGTAACGTTTAGAGTTTTCAATAATTCAATAATATCAACACGAGGTTCAGGTTTTAATTGGCGCTCTAAAATATAATCGTTACCAACTAAATCAGGTTGAATTTTAGGATTGTCTTTGAATACAAATTTTTCTCTTTCTAATATTTGCAATCCCATGTAGGCACCACCTAAATCGCCACTTACACATAATAAATCTTTTTCTTTTGCACCATTACGATAAACGATATCGCTTTTATTTGCTCCACCAATTGCAGTAATACTAATTACTAAACCACTTGGCGAAGTTGTTGTGTCGCCACCAACTAAATCAACATTATATTTTTGACAAGCAAACAAAATACCTTCGTATAACTCTTCTAAAGCTTCTACTGAAAAACGATTTGATGCCGCAATACTTACTGTTATTTGTTTTGGCGTTGCATTCATGGCACAAATATCACTTAAGTTTACAGACACTGCTTTATAACCTAAATGTTTTAATGGCACATAACTTAAATCGAAATGAACACCTTCTACCAACATATCTGTAGAAACCACAGTCTGTTTTTCATTATCATATTTTATAACAGCTGCATCATCACCAATTCCTTTAATGGTAGATGAATTATAAATTTCGACATGCTCAGTTAAATGATTAATTAAACCAAACTCTCCAATAGAAGTCAACTCTGTTCTTTCTTTATTTTCTAACATTTTTTTATTTTAATTTGATACAAATATTTTTTGGTTCCGTGAAAAAATCTAAGGCTTCAAAACCACCTTCACGCCCAACACCTGAAGATTTAACACCACCAAATGGTGTTCTTAAATCGCGCAATAACCAACAGTTTATCCAAACAATGCCAGTATGTAAATTCATGGCCACTCTATTGGCTTTGGTAACATCTTGTGTCCAAACCGTAGAAGCTAAACCATATTGAGTTGAGTTTGCATACACCATAACTTCCTCTTCTGTTTCAAATGGTGTAATGGTAACTACAGGTCCAAATATTTCTTCTTGGTTTGTACGACAATTATATGCCAGGCCTTCAATTATAGTTGGCTCTAAATAATATCCATTTTCAAATTCGCCAGTCATAGCAAATTGTTTTCCACCACATAATACAGTGCCACCTTCTTGCTTTGCCAATTCAACATAAGATAATATTTTTTCCATATGTGATTTTGAAACAACTGCACCAATTTTTGTAGCATCAGCCATCGGAGCTCCAATGACTAATTTTTTAGTTTTTGCTACAAAATCAGTTTTGAATTTTTCGTATATAGATTTCTCAACAAAAATACGAGAACCACATAAACAAATTTGTCCTTGGTTTGCAAAAGAAGATTGCATCGTCGTTGACAACATTTTATCATAATCACAATCAGCAAAAATGATATTAGGATTTTTACCTCCTAATTCTAATGACAATTTTTTAAACATGGGCGCTGCCACACTTGCAATGTTTGCACCAGTAACCGTTCCGCCAGTAAATGAAATTAAAGGCACTTTTTTGCTTGACACAATAGCGCTTCCAACTTTATGACCAAGACCATGAACAATATTTAAAACACCTTTTGGTAAACCAGCTTTAATGCAAATTTCAGAAAGTAAAAAAGCGGTCATTGGTGTAATTTCAGAAGGCTTAGCAACAACAGTACAGCCAGCAGCTAAAGCTGGGGCAATTTTCCAAGAAAATAAATATAAAGGTAAATTCCAAGGAGAAATACAACCAGCAACTCCAACAGGTTGGCGTAAGGTATAATTAATAGCAGTGTCTTCCATACTATGGGCATGAGAAGCATAATGTAAAATGCCAGTTCCGTAAAAATGAAAATTAGCAGCAGCTCTTGGAATATCAACTGATTTTGCAAGACTTAAAGGCTTGCCATTATCTAGACTTTCAGCAACCGATAATTCATGTAAACTCTCTTCGATTAAAGAGGCAATTTTTAAAAGATATTTTGAACGAATATCTTTAGGAGTTACGCTCCATGTTTTAAATGCTTCATTAGCAGCTTGTATGGCGAGTTCAGCATCACGTTCATCACTATCTGGAATTAAAGAATAAACAATACCACGCGAAGGGTCGTAATTATCAAGATATTGATTAGAAATAGGTTCAACTAATTCTCCGTTTATATAGTTTTTTAATTTTAACATTGGTCTTTTTTGGGATTACTAATTTACTAATTTTTAATTCTCTTTTTTTGTAAAATCGCATCAAATATTAACCTAATTATTACTTAAATATGACTCTAAAAGAGCCTTTTTATCTGTTTTATAATTTGCATTTAAAGGAAATTCTTCTTTTATAATAAATTCGGAAGGGATCATGTAATGCGGCAGTTGGTTAAGCAAAAATGACTTAAGATCTTCGTCCAAATTAGTAATGTTATGAGACAAAATAATAAAAGAAATAATTTTTTTTGTAACTCCTTTTGTGGTCAAAGGAATAACTGTCGCATTTTTAATTGCTGGATGTGTTAACAAAACATTTGTAATTTCTTCAAGTTCTATTCTGTAACCATTGAGCTTAACCTGATTGTCATTTCTTCCTAAATAAAAAATAATATCATCTTTTATATAGCCAACATCACCTGTTTTATAAACTCGTTTGCCATTGTAAATAATAAATGCTGCATTTGTTTTTTCTACATCTTTTAAATATCCAATAGACAAATGATCGCCACAAATTCCAATTTCACCAATGCCAGTTTCATTATCTTTATTTAAAATAAACATTTCTGCATTTGGTCGGCAGTAACCTATAGGAAGTGCTTTAGGGTAATCCGTTAAAATAGCATCCGTAATTTCTATATAGGTAGTAACCACGGTGGCCTCTGTTGGTCCAAAAGCATTAATTATTTTTGAATTTGGAAATTTATTTTTTAGTTTCTTTACAGTTACTACAGGCAATTCTTCTCCCATAAAAACAAACTGATTGATAAAAGGGTAATCAATTTCATTAAACTCAGGTACAGACAAATACATTGTAATAAACGCAGGCGTGCAAACTAATGTGGTCACATTAAATGCTTTTAACCGTTGCAAAAATAAAATTCCATTTTTTAATATCACATAATCATTTAAAACCATTGTACTTCCTTTTCCAAAACAGGCAATAAAATCACATAATGAAACATCAAAACTAAACGGCGCTTGATTCATTAAAACACTTTCAGTGTTTATTAATGGCCAAGTTAAATACCAATTTGCAAAACTATTCAAGGCTTTAGCAGTAATTTGCACACCTTTTGGAACACCTGTACTCCCCGAAGTAAATAAAATATAACGAATTGGATCTCCATTATTTTCCAATAAATCATAAGGCCCTTGAAACTTATTTTTAATTACATCAAAGGTTTTAGAAAGAGCAATCGGAAAATCAACTGCACACAACTTGTCAGAACAATTAATAACCACTTGACTATTTGTTTGCTCCTGAATTTTACTTATTCTGCCAGTTGGCATAATAACATCAATTGGAATATATGGAATATTCAAACTGATTAAAGTGATCATTACAATCGGAAATATAGCTTCTTTTTCGCCGTAAATACAAACAGGATGGCCACTTGGAATGTTTAATTGACTAATAACATGTTTCAATTTTAGATGCAAATCAAAAACTTGTTTTTGCGACAAAATTAAATCAGAACCAACAATAAATGGCTTTTCGGAAAAGTCAGTAATGTCAATAAACTCATTTCTATTAAAATCAAATTTCATAATTATTCCTTCTATAAATACCTTCCACTAAAAACATATAATGAAATACATACTAAATTAAATAAAACAAAAATAGATATAACTCTTATTAATTTAGGGTTAAGATTTCCAAAAACCACATCTCTATCTTTTTTCCTGCACTGAATAGTATAGGTATTATGAACAACACTATACAAGCCATATAAAACTCCACTCCAAATAAAATTTGATTCAAATCCATTCCAAATCCCCATAATAAAAAGTGTAAAAAAGATGGCGATATTTTGTTTTGTAATTGGATATTTTTTTAATTTTTTAATTTGACTAAGCCATTTATAAAATGGTTTGAAAAAATAATCACTCAACCAACTGGTTAAAGAAGAATGCCAGCGTTGCCAAAAATCAGGAGGATTAACTGCAAAAAATGGTTTGTTAAAATTACCTGGCAAATCAATACCAACCAAATTTGCTAAGCCAACTGCCATTGAAGAATACCCTGCGAAATCAAATAATAAAAAAAATGAATAAGCATAAATATCATTCACGTAATACAAAACAGTTTCATGGTCATTTGTACTTTTCCCTAACCAGTATCTCGAAATAAATTCAGCGAGCACAAATTTATAAAGTACACCTTTAATAAATTCTTGAATTCCTTTAAATATGATGTCGCTATTGGTATTGGAATAACAAAGGTTACAATTGTCAGTAAACCGTTTAAAACGATCTAATGGCCCAATGAAAATTGAAGGTATGAAAAACAAAAAATTAAAATAATCGACAAATCTAATAGCTTGATTTTTAGTGTAGTCCAAACTAACTTGAATCGATCGAAATGTTACAAAAGATAAACCAGCAAAATAAAACCATGATGGATTAAAATGCACTTTAACAAAAATCATTGGTAAAGCAATGCAAATAGATGAAATAAGTTTATTGTTGATTTTTAGAATGACATATTTTATAAATAAGAATGTAAAAAGTCCATATAATAAAACGACTAATGTGTATTTAAAATAAAAAATGAGATAAATTAAGGTTAAAGCAAATGTTATTTCCGCATAGAATTTTTTACCGCTAATAAAACCAAATAACCAAATAATTGCAACGTATATCGCTGCAAATAAAAAGAAATCTATATCAGTGAATGGCAGCATTTAAAATTGGGCGTATACAAATGAAAAATCTGTGTGAGGAATATTACTCATACTTTTATTACTATAATTATATAGAAACAAACAGCCTAATACAATTGCTGTATATAAAAACGTGTTTTTTAAAAACAATATTATATTATCTTTAGTTATCATGAAAATTTTCTAAAATGAATTTATCCATTTGATACCATCCAATTTCGTATGGATGCATAACGTCTTCCAATAATCCTTCCTTAAAGTTTGTCACATTTGGTGAAAACATATCTAACGATTTAAAGTTATTTTGCTTAAGGGTTAAATTTATATCATTGATTATTGGTTGAAGAATTTCCAAATTTTCATGAGTCTTCATATTCAATGGCATAATAATAAATATAGGCTTACAGTTATTAACCTTTAAAAAATGAACTAATGC
>JAYVIS010000232.1:0-2613 GCA_043769975.1 Bacteroidota bacterium | reverse complement strand
CAATTTTATTGGGTAAATACAAATGAGTTTCTTAAAGAAAAAAAAGTATTTACAAAAAATTCAGGTTCTATCATTTTGAATGAATTACAAGTTCAGGATATAGATGATGAAACTGATTGGTTAATTGCTGAGTTAAAACACTCCTTATTATTTCCATTAAATAAATAAATTATTTTTCTGATGCGTCATTATAAATGTTTAAATCAAGTTGTTATTTCAAATGGAAACTATTCTTTAGTTCCAATTAGACATGAAGACCGATATGAAATTTTAAATTGGCGAAATTCTCAAATTGATATTTTAAGACAAGAATCACCTTTAACAATTGAACAACAAGACTTATACTTTAACACCGTTATTGCCCAATTATTTGAAAAAGAACATCCAACACAATTGCTTTGGTCATTTTTATTAAACGGTAAATTAATTGGCTATGGTGGTTTAGTGCATATTGATTGGGAAACTAAATCTGCAGAAATTTCATTTTTAACAGAAACCAGTCGGAATAAAGACCAAGAGGTGTTTATTAGTGATTGGAGCAATTATTTAACGCTATTAAAACAAATTGCAAATAGTTATTTAAATTTTAATTTCATCTTCACATATGCATATGATATTAGACCCAATTTATATATAGCTCTTGAAAATTCAGGTTTTAAAGAAACTCAAAGAATTAAAAATCATATTGAAATTAATGGAGAATTGAAAGATGTAGTTATACATAGCATTTCCTTTAATAAATTATCAATGAGATTGGCAAATATTAAAGACGTTGATTTATATTTTAAATGGGCGAATGATGCATTAGTTCGTAAATTTTCATTTACACAAGATTTAATTCAATATAATAATCATGTAAAATGGTTTGAATCTAAGATAAATGATGAAAACTATAGGTTTTATATCTTCGAAAATGAAAACAAAGAGCCTGTTGGACAGGTAAGAATTAATAAAGATACCAAAGAAACGATTATCGGAATATCTATAGATGAAAAATATAGAGGAATGAATTATGGAATCAAAATGATTAATCTTGCTTGTGAATCTTTCTTATCTATTTTTCCATCAACAGAAATTAATGCTTACATTAAAGAAACAAATGTTGCATCAATTAATCTATTTAAAAAGTCAGGATTTACTAAAATAGAAGAACTTGATTTTGAAGGTTGTAAGAGTTTAAAGTTAAAAAAAAAATAAATGATTGATATTAAAATAGAAAATATAACGATCGGCATTAATCACAAACCATTTGTGATAGCTGAAATGAGTGGTAATCATAACCAATCACTTGAAAGAGCTTTACAATTAGTTGACGCTGCGGCTGAAGCTGGTGCCCACGCACTTAAATTGCAAACATATACTGCTGATACAATTACCATGAAAGGGGCTTATACCATCAATGACTCAAATTCATTATGGAATGGCAAAGAATTGCATGATTTGTATAAAGAAGCTTATACTCCATGGGAATGGCACAAAGCAATTTTTGATAGAGCTAAAGAAAAAGGAATGATTGCTTTTAGTTCTCCATTTGATGAATCTGCAGTTGATTTTTTAGAAAGTTTGAATGTGCCTCTTTATAAAATTGCATCGTTCGAAAATACTCATCATCCTTTGCTAATTAAAGTTGCTAAAACTGGTAAGCCTGTCATTGTTTCAACTGGCGTATCTTCTCAAGAAGATATTGAAGAAAGCGTAAATGTTTTAAAAAAAGCAGGTTGTGAAAATTTAATTTTACTAAAATGTACAAGTACATATCCAGCAAGTCCCGAAAACACCAACTTAAATACAATACCTCATTTATCAGAAAAGTATAATTGTATCGTTGGATTATCTGATCATACCATGGGAATAGGCACTTCGGTAGCAGCAGTTGCATTAGGGGCTAGAATTATTGAAAAGCACTTTACGTTGAATAGAGCTGATGGTGGCGTAGATTCCGCATTTTCATTAGAACCTTCTGAACTAAAAGCATTAGTGATAGAAACTGAACGCGCATTTTTATCTTTAGGGAAAGTTCAATTTGGAGTTCAAGACATTGAAACCAAGAGCATTTTTTTTAAACGATCTATCTACGTTTCAGATGATATTAAAGAAGGAGATGTTTTTACTGATAAAAATTTAAAAATAATTCGTCCAGGTAACGGCCTGCATACAAGGTATTATTTTTCACTATTAGGTAAAAAATCAACTAAAAACTTCTCAAAAGGAAGCCCGCTTACCAATGATGCTTTAGATTCAATTTAAAACCAAAATAACTGAAAAGGCATTAACTTATAAAAGATGATACGATTATTATTAAAATTTTTAAAAAATCCTTCTAAATTCTATCGTTATAGTTTGTTGCCAAAAATATACAACAACAGTTTATTTTTAAAGATTTATAGTAGTACGTCCAACGTTCAAAAAACATTTATTAAACACCTTAATAAATATAAGGTTAAATGGAATCCGGAAAACAAAAATATCATTTTGGTTCAATCGGTTTCTGACTATCCATTGTGCTTACAAATAGCGGCTACAAGCCATTCGCTAGCGATGACACATCAAGCAAATATTGCCTTTTATTCGGCAGAATACACACAACCTTTTAATAAATCTGTTTTAAATTAT
>JAYVIS010000231.1:0-11995 GCA_043769975.1 Bacteroidota bacterium | reverse complement strand
TCAATTGTAGGTGTTGCTTATTTAACAGAATTATTCATGGCTTGGTATTCAGGTGTTGAATGGGAACAATATGCTTTCTTAAACAGAGCAACTGGTCCTATGGCTTGGGCTTATTGGATTATGATGACATGTAACGTTATATCACCACAATTGTTTTGGTTCAAAAAATTACGTACTAGTTTAGCATTTACATTTGTATTGTCAATTGTTGTAAATATCGGTATGTGGTTTGAACGTTTTGTAATTATCGTTCCTACATTATGCCGTACTTATTTACCTTCTACTTGGAATTCATATCACCCTACATTTATTGACGTTGGTATTTTTGTTGGAACAATTGGTATGTTCTTTACATTGTTTTTACTTTACTCTCGTACTTTCCCAGTAATTGCTCAAGCAGAATTGAAATCAATTTTGAAAGCATCTGGAGAAGAGCAAAAGAAACTTTCAGCAGAACACGCACATTAATATTTAGAATTGAAACAATATTTAGATTTATTTAAATAAGAATATGATAACAAAAAACATTATACACGGCATATTTTCAGACGAGGTTCCTTTAATTGAAGCTTGTAAGAAATTACGTTCGTCAGGTATTCGTATAAACGAAGTTTATACACCATTTCCTTTACATGGTATTGATCCAATCATTGGTGTGCCAAGAACTCGTTTAGCAATTTGTGCTTTCATATATGGCTTAACTGGTTTAGGATTAGCTACATTAATGATGTGGTACATGATGATAAGCGATTGGAATGCGGATATTGGTGGTAAACCAAACTGGAGTTATTATTTTAATATTCCTGCATTTATTCCAATTTCTTTTGAAGCTACTGTATTTTGTGCAGCTCATGGAATGGCATTAACTTATTTATTACGTTGTATGTTAGTACCAGGCGCTCGTCCTAAAAATCCAGATCCTCGTACAACTGACGATAAGTTTATGATTTATTTAGAGTTAAACGAAGAGCAATCAAAAAAAGCAGACGAAATTTTACGTTCTAATGGTGCTGAAGAAGTTAACTACAAAGGAACTTTAGTTATTGAAGCAAAATATTAATAGTACAAAACAAAATTAAATATAATACTGATGAATATATCTTATAAAAATTTGAAACTTATTACTTGCGGAACTTTCGCTGTGATGTTAGTTGCAGGTTTTACATCATGTGGTAAAAAGGATTTAAATAGTCCAGGGTTTGAATTTATGCCCGATATGTACCGCTCTCCATCTGTAGAAAATTACGGAACTTATATAATTGGTGATGACACTTTAAACAGTGCAATGTTGCCAGTTAAAGGAACAATTGCAAGAGGATATATTCCTTATGCTTATCCAAATACTGTTGAAGGATATGAGCAAGCTGGTTTATATTTGAAAAATCCAATTGCTTTAACACCTCAAGTTGAATTAGAAGGAGAAGCTTTATATGGTAAATTTTGTGTTCACTGTCATGGTGCTGCAGGATTAGGAGATGGTAAAGTTGGAGCAAAATTACCTGGTCCACCGCCAGCTTATAATGCAGCATTAAAAGATTTACCAGAAGGAAAAATATTTCACTCTATTACTTATGGTAAAAATTCTATGGGAAATCATGCTAGTATTTTAAATACACAAGAGCGTTGGACTTTAGTACATTATGTGCAAAAATTACAAGGACCAAAAACTGTAGCTGTTGATACTACTGCTAAAGCAGTCCCAACTGCAACTGTTGAAATGCCTAAACACTAAATAATAAACGAATTCATAGATATAACCGAATTACAAAAATATGAACACTGATAAATTAAATTTCGTATTTCCTTCAAAAACAAAAATGATATCAATGATATTGATGTCTGTAGGATTAATTTCCATTATTTGTATGTTTGTTTTTGATACTAATGTTGAAGATCATCATTATCAACACAACCGTGCCTGGGCAAACGTTTTCGCTGGTTCTTTCTATTTTATGGGAATTGCATTAGCTTCTGTATTCTTTTTAGCTTTACAATATGCTGCTGAATCAGGATGGTCAACAACTATTAAGCGTTTAATGGAAGCGGTTATTTCTTTCTTACCTTATGGCTTATCTTTTTTATTATTAATTTTTATTTGCGGACAAATTCATTTGAACACAATTTACCCTTGGATGGCTGAAGGTGTTGCTGATGTTAATTCTCCAAATTATGACGCAGTAATTGCAGGTAAAAGCGGTTATTTTGGTATTTTTTGGTGGGTGAGAACAATTTTATACATGGTTGCTTGGGTTTTATTTGCATATAAATTGAGAAAAAATTCAAGTGATGCAGATGCTTTAGGTATTGAAGAATCTAAAGGATTTCACTGGAAAAACATTAAGCTGAGTGCTTATTTCTTAGTTCTTTTCGCTTACACATCATCTACTGCTGCTTGGGATTGGTTAATGAGTATTGATACTCATTGGTTTTCTACAATGATGGGTTGGTATGTGTTTTCTGGAATGTGGGTTAGTTCAATGATTACAATTACTTTATTAGTTGTATGGTTGAAGAAAAACGGTTATTTAGAATTTGTTACAGAAAGTACAGTTCATGATATTGGAAAATGGATGTTTGCAATATCTTTCTTATGGACGTATTTATATTTCTCTCAGTTTATGTTAATTTGGTATGCTGATATTCCAGAAGAAGTTGTTTACTACAAAACACGTTGGGAGTCGTATAAAGCATTAATGTGGACAGTTTTCTTTGTAAACTTCTTATTCCCAATGATATTATTAATGAGTCGCGATTCAAAACGTAATTTTTACTTCTTAGTTTTTGTTGGAACAATTATTTTTATTGGACATTATTTAGATATGATTATGATTGTAATGCCTGGAACTGTTGGGCATAACTGGACAGGATTAAATTGGATGGAAATCGGAAATTTCTTATTCTTCTTAGGATTATTTATATATGTTGTATTAACTAACCTTGCAAAACGTCCATTATTGGTGAAAAACCACCCGTTTTTATCAGAAAGTTTACACCATTCTTATTAATCAATTACAGAAAACACTAATAAATAGAACTATAAATTTTTATATCATATGAAATTATTAATTTTAATCGGACTTGTACTCTTAATAATAGCTGTTCATCAGCTTATGCGCGTCGTTGAGTTATCTCGACAATTTAAAAACACCAAAGAGTGGAATGTTACTGAAAGTGACAATACTTTTAATGGCAAATTAATGCTGATTTTTGGTGTATTGTTTATCGGTTCTTTATTTTGGCAAATAAATCGTTGGAATGACAATTCATTGCCGGGTGCTGCATCAGTGCATGGAATAAAAGTTGATCAGTTATGGGATTATAACATGTATTTAATTGTGTTTGTATTTGTTGTTGTAAATGCATTTTTATTTTATTTTGCTTATAAATATTCTGGTAAAAAAGACACAAAGGCTACTTTCCTAGCACATGATAATCGCTTAGAAATGGCTTGGACAATTGCTCCAGCTGTTGTTTTAGCTGGTATTATTATTTTTGGATTGAAATTTTGGAATGAAATCACTGAAAGATCTGTTGATCCAAACAAAGTAACAATTGAATTATATGCTAAACAATTTGATTGGACTGCTCGTTATGCTGGTTTTGATAAAACATTAGGTTTAACAGATTACCGTCAAATTGATGGAGGAAACATAGTTGGCATGGATACATTAGACGCAAATGGATATGATGATATTCTTGTTAAAAATGAATTTCATATTCCTGTTAACAGAGAAATTGAATTTAAAATGCGTTCACGCGATGTAATTCACTCTGCATTTATGCCTCATTTTAGAGCACAAATGAATTGTGTACCAGGTATGATAACTGAATTCAAATTTACTCCAAATAAAACGACTGCAGAAATGCGTAAGGATCCTTACGTTATCCAATTAATGAAAGGGATTAATGATGTAAGAGCTAAGGATAATAAAGAAGCGGTTGAATTTGATTATATTTTATTATGTAATAAAATTTGCGGAGCTTCTCATTATAACATGCAAATGACAATAGTAGTTGAAAGTGAAAAAGATTATAAAGATTGGTTGTTAAAGCAACCTCGCTTTAAGAAAAAAATTGCTTCAAAATAAAATTAAAAAGATTGTTTACTAAATTAAAGAGATAAAAATGGCAAACGCACATTCAGTAGATTTAACAGAACACGCAGGACATCACGAACACGATCATGCTCATGAAGAAGAGCATCAATCATTTGTTGCTAAATATGTATTTAGCATGGATCATAAAATGATTTCTAGACAATTTTTATTAACGGCTGTTGTTATGGCTGTTATCGCTATGACGATGTCAATCATATTCCGTATGCAATTGGCTTGGCCAGGTGAAAAATTCGCGTTTATTAATGCTATGTTAGGTGATAAATGGGGTAAAGATGGAATATTAGATCCTAATATGTATTTAGCTTTAGTTACAATACATGGAACAATTATGGTGTTCTTTGTTTTAACGGGTGGATTATCAGGAACTTTTGCCAATCTATTAATTCCATTTCAAGTTGGAGCTCGTGATATGGCTTCTGGTTTTTTAAACATGTTATCTTACTGGTTCTTTTTCGTATCTAGTGTTATTATGCTTTCATCTTTATTTATTGATGATGGCCCAGCTTCAGGAGGGTGGACAATTTACCCACCTTTATCTGCATTGCCTGAAGCTATGCCAGGCTCTAAGTTAGGTATGACAATGTGGTTAATTTCAATGACTTTATTTGTGGTTTCTTCATTATTAGGTGGTATTAATTATATCGTTACTATTATAAACTTACGTACTAAAGGAATGAAAATGACACGTATGCCATTAACTATGTGGGCTATTTTAATTACAGCTATTTTAGGTGTATTATCTTTCCCAGTTTTAGTTTCTTGTGTTGTATTATTAATTTGTGATAGAAGTTTAGGGACAAGTTTCTATTTATCTGATATTTATATTGGTGGCCGTCCTCTTGATAATGTTGGTGGAAGCCCAGTATTATTTGAACATTTATTCTGGTTTTTAGGACATCCTGAGGTTTATATCGTTATTTTACCAGCATTAGGCATTACATCTGAAATTATTGCAACTAACTCACGTAAACCAATCTTTGGTTATAGAGCGATGATTGGTTCAATGTTGGCAATTGGTTTTTTATCGTTTATTGTTTGGGGTCATCATATGTTCTTAACTGGTATGAATCCATTTTTAGGTTCAGTGTTTGTATTTACGACATTGTTAATTGCAATTCCTTCTGCAGTGAAAGCGTTTAACTACATCACAACTTTATGGAAAGGAAATTTACAATATACACCAGCAATGTTGTTTTCAATTGGTTTAGTTTCTTCGTTTGTAACTGGTGGTGTAACAGGTATTATCTTAGCTGACTCTACTTTAGATATTAACGTTCATGATACTTATTTTGTAATTGCACATTTCCATATTGTAATGGGTCTGTCTGCTATTTTTGGAATGTTTGCGGGTGTTTATCATTGGTTCCCAAAATTATTTTTACGTATGATGAATAAGAAATTGGGTTACTTACATTTCTGGACAACTTTTATTTGTGCTTATGGTGTTTTCTTCCCAATGCATTTTTTAGGATTAGCAGGCGTTCCTCGTCGTTATTATACAAATAGTAATTTTCCAATGTTTGACAACTTAGTAGACATTAACGAAATTGTTACTGTATTTGCAATCTTAGCAGCTTTAGCACAACTTATTTTCTTATTTAACTTCTTCTACAGTATTTTCCGTGGCGAGAAATCTCCTCAAAATCCTTGGAATTCTAATACGTTAGAATGGACTACGCCAATGGCAAACATTCACGGTAACTGGCCTGGTGCTTTACCAGTTGTTCACCGTTGGGCATATGATTATAGTAAGCCAGGTGCTGAGTATGATTTTATTCCACAAACCGTGCCTTTAGCTGAAGGCGAGCACGATAACGGAGGCCATTAAAAACAAAAAAATCCCGAAATTTATTTCGGGATTTTTTTTTGTATTTTTTATAGTTAAGATTTTACTTTTATCTGAGCCATAGGAACTGAAATAACACCTGCTGGCGTTTGAACCTTTACATTTTCAAAATAAGCTCTTTGCCCAATTCGCAATTCTTTTAATGCTTTTTTAGCATCATCAGATAAATTACTTGTATTACATGGTATAGTTTTTAATTCGCCACTTTTGTAATAAGTAAAATCGAAGCTTTTTACAGTCATTGTTACAGGAAAATCAAAACCTGGCGATTCAACTGCGAGACCTGCAATGCTTTGTAAACCAGCGCGATTAAATTCTAAATTACCTAAGGCTAATCTGCCTCCAACTTTTAATACAGGTGGTGGAATACTTTTTACTCTAAATTTTTTTGGTTCGCCTTGTGGTTTGTAAACCCCATTTACTTTAGCCATAACCGTTACCATGCAAGTACCTGCACTTGTTGCTTTGAGTGTATATTTTCCTCCTGCATTTGCCTGCATTAATGCACCACAACCACTAACACTAACTTTTAAATCAGATGGGGCAAAGCCAGCTGAGGAAACGCTAATTGGGTTTTCGACACCCACATAAAAGACATTCATATTATCAGCTGCAATGGCTGTAAATGGTGGAGCAACCATATAAGTAAAATCAAATGGATAATATTCTTCAATGCCCTTTGGGTTTTTATAAACAACGACTCCTTTTAAATCTTTTGATCCAATACTACTTGTTAGGGTTTCATATTTTCCAATACCGTCTGAAATAGTTACCGAACTTCCAGCTACTGATAATTTCTTTGTTAAGGTGTCGTAAGTTGCGCCAACTAATACCTTCATCCTATCTGATGTTAACTCAGTACTTGATGCGCTTAATACAACATCAGCTTTAAATGATTGTCCTGTTAATACATACGCAGATGGTGCAACAACTTTAGCTTGTAATTTATTTACTTTAAATAAATATTTATTCGAGGCTGCACCAAACACATGTAAAAATTCTGATTCTAAATTTTTCATGTCTGCTTGTATTTTATTTAAGTTAGTTATTACTGCTGCCATGGGCATATGATAAAAGTTTTTTAGTTCCCAATTTAATTTTTCGCCGTCTTCGCCATAGTTATTATCCAACGGTTTAATAGAGGATAATTTTTGTTTTATGGCATTAACATCATCACGTTCTAATTTAGTACTTGCGTTTTTTTGCATTTGATCAAGCATTAATGTTAAATCCGAATATAGTTTTGTGAGTTGTAGTTTTAAATCCTTTGCTGAGTATTTTGAACTAATAGGATTTGACTCATCACTTCCAATCATAAGATGTGTTGGCGTATCAAAATCATCTAAACGTTCCATAAACCTTAATTGAGACGTGTCGCTTTTTGTTGGGCCTTCACTTTTTTGAATGATTAGTAGTTTGACACTATCAATATAAGCATCCACAATTCGTATACTTTTTTGAGCCTCAATAGCTTTCAATAAATAAGGTTTCGCTTCATAATTTCCTGCATTAACATAATCTTCAAAAGCTTTTTTAACTTTAAAATTATTCTCATCCAAAATGAGTTTAGACTTCGAAACACTTTCATTAACCATTACAAAACCTTGGAGAATTTGTTTTGAAACATTTAGTGCTAATAAGGCTGTTAGTACAAGGTACATCATGCCAATCATTTTTTGTCGTGGTGTTTCTTTTCCTGAAGACATAGTAGTAAGTTTTAGTGAATAATTTGAAGTTTAGTGTTTAAGAATATAATTGCTGTTTGAAAAAAAGTGACAAACTTTATAAATTAAGTTTTTAGTCGCATCATATTTTAATGGTAATAGTATCTTTGGTAAAAAAATTAGTATGCAGGTTTTCAAATTTGGAGGGGCTTCAGTAAAAGATGCAGAAGCTGTAAAAAATGTAGCTGAAGTTTTAAAACAATTTCCTAATCAAAAATTATGTGTTGTAATTTCTGCAATGGGAAAAATGACAAATGAATTAGAAAAATTAGCAAATGCTTTTTTTTATAAATTAGAAAATCCTAATGATATTTTAGAAAACATTAAGCATTTTCATTTTGAAATTTGCAAGCAATTATTTACAAATAATTTGCACCCAATTTATACAGATCTTGAAAACACATTTGTTGAATTGCACTGGGCTATTGAAGATGAACCTACTCATGGGTTTGATTTTGAATATGATCAAATAATCAGTATGGGAGAAGTTATTTCAACTAAAATTGTTTCAGCCTATTTAAATGAAATTGGAATTATAAATAAATGGGTTGACGCTAGAGGATTAATTCAAACAGATAATTCCTATCGTGAAGGTAAAGTAGATTTTGAACTTACTGAAGCAATGTTGAAAACACAAGTTGAACCACTTTTGAATACATTGGGTATTGTAATTACCCAAGGATTTATTGGAGGAACTTCTGAAAATTTTACAACAACATTAGGCAGAGAAGGCTCTGATTATACCGCGTCTATTATTGCATATTGTTTAAATGCAGAAAGCGTTACGATTTGGAAAGATGTTCCTGGTGTTTTAAATGCAGATCCAAAATGGTTTAATAAAACAAAAAAAATTGACCAGTTAAGTTATCAAGATGCCATTGAATTAACTTATTACGGAGCAACTGTTATTCATCCAAAAACAATCAAGCCACTTCAAAATAAAAACATTCCATTGTATGTGAAATCGTTTTTAAATCCAAAAGAAATAGGTACGGTAATAAAAGATGGTGATAATAGATTAAATATCCCTTCCTATATTTTTAAAGTAAACCAAGTTTTAATTTCAATTCAACCAAAAGATTTTTCTTTTATTGCAGAAGATAACTTGAGTGATATTTTTGAAGTGTTTGCAAAGCATGGTGTTAAAATAAATTTAATGCAACTCTCAGCAATTAGTTTTTCAGTTTGTTGTGATGATGATTCGAGCAAGATAAAAAATTTAGTTTTGGAGCTTCAACAAACATTTAAAGTTCTATATAATTCAAATGTAGAGTTAATGACAGTTAGGTATTACACTCCTGAAACCATTGATACGCTTACTAAAAATAAAATAATCTTATTGGAACAGAGAAGCAGATTTACTGTTCAAATGGTTATGCAAAATGAAATTATTGAATAAATCTTATATATATAATCATTTAGTTTATCCATGACAACAAAACATACACATATTGGCACTCCTCCGGGAACTATACTTTATACTGGAGAAGAAAGAACAGATAGAATTAAAATTACTCTGATAGAATACAATGAAACTGATTTCTTTGAAAAAGAGTTTTATGATTTATCAGATTGTTTGTCAAATGTAAAGCCAAACATGATTAAATGGCTAAATGTAGAAGGGTTGCACAAGCCTGAATTAGTAGAGGCTATTGGAAAGGTTTATAATATTCATCCACTAACGATGGAAGACATTGTGCATGTTGACCAACGGCCAAAATTTGAAGATTATGATCATTACGTAGTTTCTGTAATGAAAATGATTAGTTATACAACCGAAGTTGTTTCTGAACAATTATCAATTATTTTATGTGAGAACACAGTGTTGTCATTTCAAGAGCCCAATAATGGCGATGCTTTTGATATTATTAGAAATAGATTGCGCCAATGTAAAGGTAGGGTTAGAAAATTAGGTGCAGATTACTTAGCATATGCCCTAACGGATGCAGTAGTAGATTGTTATTTTACAGCAATTGAAAAAATTGGGGATCATATTGAAAATATAGAGGAAGAAATTATTTCTGGGAAAGATAAAAAATCATTAATGCAATTGTATCATTTAAAGCGCGAAATGATTTATTTACGAAAACAAGTATGGCCAATGCGAGACATGATTAACAACATGATTCGTTCAGAAACAAAATTAATAAACTCATCAACAGATATTTATTTGCGAGATTTAAGCGACCATGTCACTCGTATTATTGATACAGTTGAAACTTATAGAGATTTATTATCAGGGATTATGGATATTTATTTAAGCACGAATGCCAATAAAATGAATGAAGTCATGAAGGTGTTGACAATTATGTCATCTATTTTCATTCCTATTACATTTATTGTTGGAGTTTACGGAATGAATTTTGAAAACATGCCAGAACTGAAATCTCAAAATGGTTATTATGTTGTTTGGGGAATTATGCTTTCGGTAATTGGAGGGTTGCTTATTTATTTTAAAAAGAAAAAGTGGATGTAATTAATTTATTGACTTAAATTATAATAAAAACGTAATCCGAAACCGTTTTGTAATTTAAACTTTGGATCATAGCCAATACTAACTCTGTCATACGACGGACTATATAATAATTGAACTGTGTATTTAGGATTAATAGTTAGATGCAGTCCTGCACCAGCAAACGCACCTATTCCAGCACCAACCAAATATTTTGCACTGTAATAATTATAGGGCACTTGACCATAAACACTCATTAAGTCAATTGTAATATTATTTGCTCCATTAAATAAGTCACTTGTTAAATAAGCAATATTTTTTTGTGCTTTTGAAAAAACAATATTTAATCCACCTTCAACCATGAAATTTAATTTTTGGTTATTCCCAATAATTCTTTGATAACCTAATTGCATCATCAGCCTTTGCTCTGCTCCTGTAATTGTAAATTGATTTTGTTTTGCTTGACTCTGAAAACCATTACTTGTAGTAGTAGAACTTATAGTAAATTTTCCATTCACAATGAGTTTTGATGCATTGATATTTAATGTAATATTTGTTTTTTTATCAACTTGATATCGTGTGTTTAAGCCAACTAAATAGGTAGTTGTATATCTCAAATTAATAGGCATATCAAGCTCATTAAAATACCAATCTTTCGAATCTACATTTAATAATTGCGCAATAAGATCAACACCTGTATAACCACCTCCATAAACATTTACAATTTGGTTATATAATAAACTGTTTGCAAATGTGTTACGTTGGCCGTTTTCATCAAAGCCATAACCATCATATAAATTTGCGGTATTATTATTTGCCCAAAATGCTCCCACGTATATGCCTGCGTGAAATCCTTTTTGTTTTATTGTTGTGTTTGAATTTTCTTCGACTATTGTTTGTTCTTCTTGGCAAAGAATCGGAGTGCTTAATAAAATTAAGAATAAATGAAGTAGAAGTTTGCGTATTGATTTCACATTCAAATTTAGAAATTTTTAAATATGAAGTAAAATTATTTACAATAATAAGTAAACGAACTAAATTTAAGATCTTGAAATTGATGACATTAATATTTTTCGCGCTAAAAATATTCTGCTCTTAATAGTTCCTAATGGCAAATTCATTTCAGAAGCAATTTCTTCATATTTATAGCCACAGTAATATCTTGCAAAAGGTATTTTATATTGGTCTTCTAAATTTTCAATTTTTTTAATGATATCTTTTGCTGCCAATCTTGATTCAGTAATATCTTGATAATTATTTTTCCAAGCTCTTGCCATAGCCACATCAGAGTTTGTTTGCATAATTTGTTTTGTTCTAACTGACCTTCTGTAGGAGTTAATAAATGTGTTTTTCATTATTGTAAATAACCATGCTCTGAAATTTGTGCTATCCTCAAATTTGTCTTTATAGGTTATTGCTTTTACAAAAGTATCTTGCAATAAATCAAGAGCATCGTCAGTATTATGCGTTAAACTCATCGCAAAATTATTTAACGACTGTTTTTCATTAGTCAGTTTCGTATTGAATTCAATTGCTGTCATAATTAGTTTTGTTTAATTGTTTTACAAAATTGTTAAACAAATATAGTTATTGTTTAACAAATGTCAATACATTGTTAAACAAATTGATAAAAATTTAGCTAAGTGGCTGATTGTTAGTGGATTAAATTTGTTAAATTAACTGAGCATGAATTTTTAGACCATATTAAAAAAATTTAAGTAAAAACAATAAAAGTTTTATCTTTTTCGTTTCATAAATTGTGAAAACTAAGTTAAAACTGTTTAAAATAACCAAAAGCATTTTATTTACCTTCGAGAAAAATTACAAACATGTCGCAAGAACTAAGTGAACAAGA
>JAYVIS010000230.1:0-3196 GCA_043769975.1 Bacteroidota bacterium | reverse complement strand
AAAAACGGCTTTCCATAAAAGATTTCGATAAGGAACTGGTAGATTCCAACGTTTTATCTAAAATATTTTTTATCTGTAATGCATATTTTTGGGTTTCGCTGTCGGCAATTTTTTTTGAATCCTCAATGGTGTTTTTTCTAACATTGATGCTAAAATATAAAATAGTAATTGATAATACTATAGTGGTAGTAGCCATTACAAACAATAGTATTTTTCGCTTCAATCCCATATTTTTAATTATTTCTTGCATAGTAAAATATTAAAAGTATTTGTCTATATTCTTAATTGCCAGTAATTTAATTATTCTCATTATAAAAGTCAAATTCAAAAATTTAACAAAAGGATTTATTGTTAATATTTGACCAGTGTTTTATAATTGCTTATGAAGGCATGAAAATGTCATGCCAAAACTATATATTATTTATTTCAGGCAAAAATATTTAACCTTAATTAGTATATTTAATTGAATTCTAACGATTTAGTTTTTAAGAGCATTAAAGAAGAATATTGGCTAGAGTACTAATCAAGTGGAGAACTGCAAAATGAAGAGCTGGGGTAAAACCGGATTTAAAAATTCTCTAAATGAAGATTAAAAGTTCAACTTTTTGCTTCTAAATAATGACCAACAATTATTCAAGGTGTATGATAAATCTACCAATCAAGCTATGGATTATCAAAAATATTAACAGTGTAAAAAAGGCAACATTCAAAATCTAATCTGATATTGAATTAAAAGGAAAAGTAAAACCATTTTCATGAAAAATGATATCAAATTTATTGGATTGTTTGCCGAAATTATATTTTGAAATAATCAACGTTTTTTCTCAATAATTCAGCTTCGTCGCTCAAGCTAATGGCCTTGGAGTTAAGTTCGTCAGAAAGCATTGCATTTTTTTGTGCAACATTATTTAAAAGTTGAATAGCGTTTTGGATTTGCTCTGCGCCAATGGTTTGTTCTGCACTAGCTGTGGTTATTTCTTTAACGAGCAAGGCTGTTTTTTCAACATCAGGTACCAGTTTTGAAAGTTCATTTTCAGCCAATCTTGAAATGCTTACTCCCTTTTCTGAGATTCTATTTATTTCATCTGCAGCTTCTTGGGCATGTTCTGCAAGTTTTTTTACTTCGTTGGCAACCACTGTAAAACCTTTACCAAATTGTCCTGCACGGGCAGCTTCAATAGCTGCGTTCAAGGCCAATATATTGGTTTGGCGCGAAATTTCTCCAATCACACCTATTTTAGATGCAATTTCATAGATAGATTGTGAGGTTTGATTGGCTGATTTACTGCCATTTTTAATACCTTCTAGTGCTTTCTCTGAAATTTTTTCGGTCACTTTTGCATTGTCGGAATTGCTTTGGATATTGGCACCCATTTCTTCAACCGACGCCATTATTTGTTCAGCAGATGATGCTTGATCGCCTGCTCCTTCCGAAATTTCACTAGAATATTTTGTAATCTGCTGGCTGGCATCATTGATGTTTTCCGAGCTATGTACAATACTTCCAACTATTTGTTTCAATTTATCGGCCATTTCATTAATGGAAATGGAAAGTTTTCCAATTTCGTCGTTGTTGGTAATATTAATCTTGCTGCGGAGATCTCCTTTACTGATTTTTTCTGAAAAAATACTTACTTCGACTATACTTTTTGCGATGTTGTTCAATGGAAAATAAAGGGTTAGAAGTAGGGCTCCCAAACCTAACAAACCCACAAAAATTGTAATTATAAATAATCGGTCAGACTCTTTTGTTAATATGCTCAATGGGGTTTCAGTAACCAAGGCCCAAACTTTTCCATCATCGCCCAATGGAATTGGTACAAATGAAACGTATACAGATTGTTTTATATTAAGGTCTTTTTTCTCAAAACCATAACTTAATTTGTTACTTATATTTTTCATGGCCTCAGTATATTCGGCCTCATTTTCTTTATTTATCTCTAAAAGGTTTTTATTAAACAAATTTTTATCGGTATGCGAAACCAACAGATTGTTTGATGCAACCAAATAGGCCGTAGATGATGAGAACGGATTAATTTTTTGCACAATTTGTTGCACTTTATCTAGTGAAACATCGATTCCTATCAAACCGAGAAACTCATCGTTTTCAACAAGCGGAGTTATCATGCTAATCATTAAAACTCCTTTTAACTCAGGAGTAATCACATCGTAATATGGATTTGTTACATTTTGCTTTTTAGCTTTTCTTGTCCGATAATAATCGTTATCATACTCATCGTTTGTAGTATCGGCAATAGTGCTGTAATATTTGGTTATGTTATTCAATTTAACCGTAAAATTGCGGAATCTTCCATTTTTTTTCTTATAATTTTTATCGAAGGTTTTCATTTCCCAAACCAGCCAAAGAGACAAATAGTCCTCGTTGCTTTTTGTAATATTAATCAGTACTCCTTCATTGAGGCTATCGCGGATAGATCGTTCAAGGCGCCTGCTCTCCATAAATGATTTTGAAAGTGTATTTGTTGATTCTAGCGTTTTATCTAAAATGTTTTTAATTTGTAGTGCAGATTTTTGAGTTTCGCTGTCCGCTATTTTTTTTGAATCTGCAATGGTGTTTTTTCTTACATTGATACTAAAAAAGAAAATAGTAACTGATAGCACTATGGTTGTAGAAATCATCACAAAAAGGAGTATTTTTTGCTTTAATCCTAAGTTTTTAAATAATTCTTGCATAGTGAAATCTTTAAGTTAATCTAGATATCTAGATATGTTATCTAATAGCACAAACTTAGTGCCCTTTTTGTCTCTTCAAGCTCAATGTATATTCTAATGAGGAACCATAGAAATTAATTAATTGCTTAATTTGTTTGAAGCAGAGTACTATAAAGACGTATTCTAATACTAATTAGTATTTATTTTAGAGAATATTTAAGCTTTATTAGGATTTTAAATCTAAGAATTAACAAATAATGATGAATGGTTCTTTTTTCTGGCCAAAAATATACAAACTAAACCTGTTAAAATATGATTTTTGCATGTATACATTTGCATGAAACACATACAAGGTTAGGCAATTAAAAATTGAAATTATTGACTTTGCGAAATTTATTTCATTCTTAGTGATATATTTAGAACTTTGTAATCATAAAATGAATTGATTTGTTTTTTACCCATCAATTAAGCATTGTTATTTTAGAAACAAAAAATTAAATATAAAATATGAATAAATTGGCTT
>JAYVIS010000229.1:0-5229 GCA_043769975.1 Bacteroidota bacterium | reverse complement strand
TTGGTGTGATGTAAAAGAAAGTTGGGATGCAAGTTTACATCCATTAACACCTACTGAAAATATTATTGAACACGTTTTAGAAAGTAAAACTCCTGCCGTTGTTGTTACTGGAGGCGAACCTTTAATTTACAATTTGTCCTATTTAACAGGGCTTCTTAAAAAGCAAAATATAAAAACTTATATCGAAACTTCGGGAGCCTATAATTTAAGTGGAGATTGGGATTGGATTTGTTTGTCTCCAAAAAAAACAATGCTTCCAAAAGAAGAAAATTACTCAGCTGCTCATGAATTAAAAATAATAGTTTTTAATAAACACGATTTTGTTTGGGCCGAAGAGCAGGCAAATAAAGTAAGTAAAGATTGTTATTTATATTTACAGCCAGAGTGGAGTAAACGCAATGAAATAACACCTTTAATTGTTGAGTATGTTAAGCAAAATCCACGTTGGATGATTTCTCTGCAAACTCATAAATACATTGATATTCCTTAGAAGATTTATTTAACCTCAGATGTTGGATTAGCTAAATTTTTAACGGCTACAATATCTAATTTTATTGAACCAACCATTAGTTTAGCTTGTGCACGAAGTGGAACGTGATTTTTATCATCCGTCAACCAAACATTTAAGTCATCTTCACGTTTAAAAATTCTACCTTTTTGTACGATTGGTCTAAATTTTACGCATCTAAAAGTTCCAATATCACAAGTTATAGTTTCTTTTCCCACGTATCTGATTTTTAAAGGCCAAATTTCTTTATCTACAATACTATTAATCGTAAA
This sequence comes from Bacteroidota bacterium, assembly GCA_043769975.1. Classification (GTDB taxonomy): domain Bacteria; phylum Bacteroidota; class Bacteroidia; order B-17B0; family Aurantibacillaceae; genus UBA4416. The sequence continues at coordinate 4,449 of JAYVIS010000229.1, read as the reverse complement.
TACGTCCCCTTCTTTAGCATTCGAAATATCTAAATTTCGAGCAGCATAAAAGGCAGAAATCATATCCTGAGTTCCTTCTGGCACATCAACTTTTTCTCCAGCTCCAACATCAACTTTATTTGTATAATGATTAAAGCTATAATCTTGATTAGTAATATAACCACCTTCATTTACTCTTCTCACAAACATCCAAGGTAATAAGGCGTCTTTGTCAATAAACGTTTCGTAACGATCTCTTACTTTAAAAAACCAATCAAAAGAACCTTTTGTATAACCATTACCTACAATATGATATACTTGTCTGCCAGAAACATTAATTAATTCAGGTTTAACTTCCATTACAATAGCGCCAGCATCCATTAACCCATAGTGCAAACGAAACGATAAAATTTCACCTTCTTTAAAGGCTTCATTCTTTTTAATTGGTAATTCTTTTCTTGGAATTTCAGAATTAATAGTTTGCTCTATTTTATCTTCTACCGACATATAATCTGTAGCAGAACATAAAGCTAAAGTAATAGCACCACCTAAAGTTAAATATCCAATATGTTTAATTTGTAACATGATTTCGATTGTTTAATCAGTATTGTTTTTCAAAAGGTGTGCCAATGTTTTTATCTGACTTTTTTGCATGTTAAAATATGTAAAAATTGCCTAAAAGTCTTTGTAAATCAAGTATTTTGACCTAATTACCTTAAATGAATCTAATTGTGGTTTCCAAGAATTTCTAATATCAGTAGAATTTGTTTTTAACTTTATTTGAGACTGCAATAAGTCATTACCTGCATGGTAATTGAAGTTTTTATCAAAAAAAACAGCTTGTTTTTCTTGAGGCAATTGTACATAAAGGCTTTGCAAATCAGTTAAATAAACGAAAGGAAATTTTAATTGATAATCTTGCCAACCTTTTAAATCTCTTCCATAACAAACTGTATCTTGGTATTTTGGCTTTTTTGATATAGCATTAGATTTGGGAGTAAACCTAAAAGGAAATGTTTTTTCGTCATGAAAAGGTGATCCAACGCATTGAAAAGGAAAATCAGTACCTCTTCCTAAACTCATAATCGTTCCTTCAAATAATCCTAAACTTGGATAAGCTAAAATTGCATCATCATTAGGTAAATTTGGAGATGGTTTGATTGGTAAACCTGACACGAATTTTTTTCTGTCGTAATTTTTTAATGGAATAACTTCAAGTTTGCAGCTTACTTTATTTTTTAGCCAAGCTTCTCCATTTACCATTTTTGCGTATTCTCCACAGGTCATTCCATAAACAATAGGAACATTATGCAATCCCAAAAAAGATTTATAATCATCTGTCATAACTGGACCATCAATATAAAATCCATTTGGATTCGGTCTGTCTAAAATCAGAAGTGGTTTATTGTTTTCGGCACAGGCTTCCATTACATAAGTCATAGTAGAAATATAGGTGTAAAACCTTACGCCAACATCTTGTATATCATAAACTACAATGTCAATTCCTTTTAAATCTTCAGCTGTTGGTTTTTTATGTGAACCATAAAGAGACACAACAGCAATATTTGTTTTTGGGTCTTTACCACTTTTTACTTTTTCTCCAGCATCTGCAGTACCTCTAAATCCGTGTTCTGGACCAAATATTTTTACAATTTTCACTTTTCGTTTTAGAAGTGTGTCAACTAAATGTTTATTATTAATAATACCAGACGCATTAGTAACAATGGCCACTTTTTTATTTTTTAATAAAGGAAGATATAATTCAGTTTGTTGTGCGCCAGTTGTTATCGAAGAATATAATTGAATTCCTACTTGGGAAAACAAACAAAACGTCGTTAAAAAAAACAGACTGAAAAATAAATAAAATCGCATATAATAGTTTAGCTTTACCATGTAAATATACTACAATTTGAATTTTTCTAATTACATAGCTAAGCGAATTTTAAGCAGCGGAAAAGAAAATGGCAATATGTCGAGTCCAATTGTGAAAATTGGAATTATAGGCATAGCTCTTGGAGTGGCGGTTATGATTATTACCTTGGCTGTTGTAACTGGTTTTCAGCAACAAATAACTAGTAAAATAACAACCTTTACATCGCACCTTCAAATAAATGATTATGATCAAAATCAATCATTTGAACCAAATCCAATTACAGTTCATGATTATATTTTAAAGGCTATTGATAGTATTCCAAATGTGAAACTATACCAGCCGTTTGCAACAAAAAATGGTATTTTAAAAACAAAAACTGATAATGAAGGAATTGTTTTAAAAGGAGTTGACGGAACCTATGATTGGAGTAATTTAAAACCATATATTACTCAAGGAAGTGTGTTGTCCTTAAATAAAGATACGGTTTCAAAACAAATTTTTATTTCGCAGACTCTTGCTAATAAATTAAACATTAAGCTTAATCAAAAAATGTTGATTTATTTTATGAGTAAGAAAAAAATGACTGATACAACTTTAAGTGGTTCAAATTATATTGATTATGAGCCTCGTGTAAAAGATTTTTATGTGAAAGGCATTTTTAATACTGGATTTTCTGATTTTGATAAAAACCTGGTGTTTGTTGATTTGAAACAAATTCAAAAACTAAATTACTGGGAATCAAATGAAGTTGCTGGTTACGAAGTCTTTTTAAAAGATTTTAATTTGTTAGAACAATCACTTGAAGATGTGAATGATATTGTTGGTTATAAATATACCGTAAGTTCCGCAAAACAATTACAAAATTCTATATTTAGTTGGTTAGATATGATAGATGTGAATGCAGTTGTTATCATAACATTGATGGTTTTAGTTGCAGCAATTAATATGATTTCGGCTTTGTTGATTTTAATATTAGAACGAACTAATATGATTGGCTTATTAAAAGCTTTTGGTTCCTCAAAACAATCAGTTAGAAAAATATTTTTTTATGTATCAATCCAATTGTTGGTTAAAGGTTTATTAATAGGAAATTTTATTGGGATTGGATTTTGTTTAATTCAAAACTATTTTAATCTTATTCCTTTAAATCCAGAAACGTATTATTTAGATTCTGTTCCAATTAATTTTTCACTATTACATGTGTTGTATGTAAATATTGGAACAATAATTATTTGTATGTTAATGTTGTTTTTACCTACACTTATTTTAAATAAGATTACACCTATAAAAGCAATACAATTCAGCTAATTTGTGTTCACTTAAAAATTATGATTTCTTTTTCTTTTCTTTCTTGAAAAGGAAAGAAACAAAAGAATTCAAGCTAAATCGCCAAATCCATTTTTCTTCGCACATTCCACGCTTCAGCTCCATCAGAAAAACTAGGATTTCGCACCGATTTAGCAAAATCAACCGCACACTTACTAATGTATGATAGATTTGCAAGAAATGGGTTCTTACACGCTAATTTTGGTTTACAAAATCATTGATTTTTAATACTCTTAATTAATCGAAAAAATTCTAAATATTAGTTAATGCCATCAGCAGTTATTAACCAGTCTGATTGTCAGTTCGAGCGCAGTCGAGAACAAGTAAAACCTCTCGACTGCGCTCGATGAGACAAAATACGTTTAGACTATTATGTATTAGCTAATGGTATAATACATTTTTGGCGGCAATCCAGGCAGTACTCCAAGCATTTTGAAAATTGAAACCACCAGTAATACCATCAATATTTAATACTTCGCCACAAATAAATAAGTGAGGAAGTAATTTGCTTTCCATTGTTTTGAAATTAATTTCCTTTAAATTAATTCCACCTGAAGTAACAAACTCTTCTTTAAATGTTGTTTTACCTTGCATGGTATAAACATCATTTGAAAGTGTTTGAGCTAACTTATTGAGTTGTTTTTTACTTAATTCATTCCAAGGTTTTGATACTTGAATGTCTGATTTTAAAACTAAAAACTCCCATAAGCGTTTTGGAATATCAAACATTGATGAATTTACAATCAGTGCTTTTGAATTAATATTTACTGATAATATTTCTTTAATATTTTCTTCATTTAAGTTGTTTGTCCAGTTCACTGAAATACCAGCATTATAATTTAATTTAAAAAATTCTTGTGCTGCAAATGCCGATAATTTTAAAACGGCAGGTCCGCTTAAACCCCAATGCGTTATTAAAACTGGACCTGTATATTGATGTTTGGTCCCATTTACTTTTACAGTACCGTTTTTTACACTTAATCCCATTAGCTCTTTAATATTGCTTTGAGGAAGATTAAGCGTAAATAAACTAGGAATTAATTCATCAATGGTATGCCCAACTTTTTTTAAAAATGCGTAATTATTTAGTTGGTGATGCCCACCAATTCCACAAATAACAGCATCGGCAATAAAGGTGTTTTTAGTTGTAGTAACTGAAATTTTATTTTCAATTGATTTTAATTCTAAAACTTCTTCACTTAAATGAATGTTGATATTATGTTTTTTTGCTTCTTCTAAAAAACAGTTGATGATACTTTCGCTGCTATTAC
>JAYVIS010000228.1:0-13311 GCA_043769975.1 Bacteroidota bacterium | reverse complement strand
AGCCAATTTAGGATTTAAACATCTTAAATCCCAGATTTATTCAATAAAGTATAGTCAGTAAAGTTTTTAGATACGTTGGGGTAAGTTCTCACTTCCCTCGTTTCAAAAATTGCAATAATTGATTTTCTACTAGAGTCGGTTTGAGGTCTCAAACCTAATACCATATCCACAATTTCATCTCGGTTAACCCAATCAAAATTAATAGCAAATGGCTCAAGTTCTTTTTTAGCCATTATTACTTGGCCATCTTTTAAGATGTGCACAACATCAACTTGTCTTTCTTCAATTGGCAAATCGTATTCTGTAATATCTTTCATATAAAAAAAACTTTAGCGTAAAGATAAGGCACTTAACAATTCCTTTAACGTGCATTTTTCAACACTTCTGGCGTGTTATGGCTTAAAAACAAATTTGGAAAAATGAAATAAAATCATTACATAATATTACCATCAAAATAAAAAAAGTTCAGCAATTTAAGGCTTTCCACTTTCAGTTTTCAAGGTCAAGCCCTCCGGGTTTTGCAAAAATAATCTCCACACTTCATGCGGTATTATTTTAATTAAATAAAGTTTATTAATACTACCGCATTCAGGTAGTATTTTTTTTGTCAAAAATCTTGACAACCTCAGTGTTCAGCCTTTTCAAAATGCTTTCTTTTTTCATTTTTTTCGGGCTTTTCTTTAGCTCGTTTTTTTGTGTTTTTTCTTTGTTTTCAAATTAGTTAGTAAACAAGTTCAAAATAACAGGATGAAAAAGGGATATAAACCCTTTAAAAAAGCATTATGTTAAAGTCAAAAATCAAAACGCACAAATCTGGTAAAATCTACCACCAACCACATTTCTTTATTTTAAATAAAGGTTTAAACTCAGGCAAACCTTTTAAAAATTATGTTTGCAATTCCTTTGTTTTTCTGGCAGATAATAAAGAAGAAAATGAGTTTTACTATTTCTTATTATTAGGCTTATGGGAACTTCGTTTCTTTCGTAAACACCTCATTGGTTCAGTAATAGAGTACATTCGCTTAGGTGATTTAATTGATGTAATAGAAGAAGCTTTAAACTCAGTTAATACCGGCAATCGTTCATTTGCTGATGTGCAAAATTCCCTGGCCCAAATTGAGGCACTTCAAAATAACCTGCAATTACAATTAACTTATTTAATGCAGTTGCGCAAATCCTTATTTCATAAATATTTACGGAAGTAATAAATAACTTTTTAACCAGGTTAATCCATCTTCATATTCTGTAAAAAATCGTGTAGGTACCTTATTGCTGTTGAATATTAAAAAGAAATTTAAAGTTAATTTTTCAACGTTACTATTAATTATAATCGCGCGAGCCAACGTTTTTCCTTGAACATCTTTAGTATCTAAAAACTTTTTTGCTTTAGATTCAAACCGACATTTACCTCTAATGTCAATTAATTTTATGCATTTTTTTTCTTTAACAAACCCCTTAACTACCAAAAAATTATCTATTGCATCTTCATAATCTACAACAACATCGTTGAGCATTATTATATGCAGAATTGAATTTGCATCAAGATAGATTTCAGCCGTTCGGGTCTTGACTTTTTTCATTCAACACAAAGCTAACAACGAAACAACAAGTGGTTGTCATAACTTTGAACTGGTCGATTTTTAACCATAAGTGGTAATAAAATTTTAAAAACAAAAAAGTCGTTCCAAGCGGAACGACTTTTTGCAAATAAACTTAACAAAAATGATATTTACTGAGCATTGTAAATATCCACTTCAATAACAAAGATACACAAAACTAACCATCGATGTTTATAACTTACTCGGATTGTGTCTGCATTTTTAAGGTTCACGATTGCCATACGACCTTCAATAATAATATTATATTAATTAAACTCAATATGTAATTAAAACAACTAAAATAAGTATATACCTAATTCATGGTATAAGAACTAACCCAGCATTAGTATACTTTCGTTGTTTAGAATTATTCTAAATATACATACTAATGAAATCTGTCTGCATACTTGAAACTAGTTACATCGTTAACGAAGGCCTGAAACAAATTGTTTCTAATTTAAACGATTTTCAAATAAAAGCACATTTTGAAAACTTTAGTAGTTTAGAAAATAATTCAGAAATTAGAAAATTCAACTTATTGGTTTGTAATCCTGATTTAATTAAAAATGAACAAGCGCTTATAAAATTAAGAATCAAAAATCCTTCCTTAAAAATTTTAGTAGTTGATCAGGAAAAAAACGAATACAAAGATTTTTTCACACCTGCTTCCATCGATGGCTATATATTTTTGTGCTGCCATAACGAAGAAGTTTTAAAAGCCATATTAGCTGTTGCAAATGGTGAGAAGTTTTTTTGTGATAAAGCACTTGGCTATATGCTGTCTTCCAAAGGTAAAACACAATCATGTAATCCTATTAACCTGTCAGGAAGAGAATTGGAAATTTTAAAATTAATAGTGAAAGGTTATTCATCAAAAGAAATTTCAATTCAGCTTTCACTTAGTTTTCATACAGTAACTACACATAGAAAAAACATGTGTAAAAAACTTAAGGTAAATAAAGTAAGCGAACTTATTGCAAAAGCTCATACTCTAAAAGTGGTTTAATATACCCTATTCATGCTACCTACATTAAGTGATGCAGTTTAACCCAATGTAGGTATTGTACACTGTTTGTATTAGAAGCAATTTTGCAGGCAACATAAAACAAATAATCATGAAAAAAAATCTATTTACTATAGCACTTGTTATTGTAGCCATAACCTCAAAATCACAAGTCATTATCGATACAGTTTCAACTGGTACTAGTTATGCCAATCAGATTTGGTATAGTTTAGCAAACGACAATCAAGGTTCAGCACCCAAAAACAATTGGGATTTGGCATTTGATATTTCTGGTCAGGGCTCAACTATTTTAATCAACTCTGTAATTGGAACAACATTATGGAATTACCCTAGTGCCGATACATCAGGATGGAATACGGTGGACACATCAGGTATTAATACTTGGATGAAGCGATGGAACTCTGACACCTCTTGGGCAATGGGTGCAATGGGAAGATATGCATCACTAAGCAATCCTAATGATATTGATTGGGGTATTTATAGTTCAATTACACACATTGTTACTGGTGATTCTCTTTACATAATTAAATTAGCAAGTGGCACGTATAAAAAACTACAAATTAAATCGCTTACTGGTGGGATTTATTCTTTTCGATATGCAGATTTAAATGGAACTAATTTGCAAAACGCAACGTTAACTAAATCCACATACACAAATCAAAATTTTGGCTACTATTCTTTACAAACAAATACAGCTTTAGCCCGTGAACCTCTTTCTATAAATTGGGATTTATTATTTTCTCAATACACAACTTTTATTCCAACTCCTTATTCGGTTACTGGTATTGTGCAAAACAGAGGTGTTCATGTAGCTAAAGTAAAGCCAATTGCAAATCCTACTTCTTATAATAATTGGCCAGCACACACCTATAAAACTGCTATTAATAAAATCGGTTACGATTGGAAAGTATTTACAACAAGTTACGTGATTGAAGATTCGCTAGTGTATTTTGTAAAAGCTAAAACTGGCGACATGTGGAAAGTAATTCCAACAGGTTTTGGTGGCAGTGCAAACGGTAACTATATTTTTTCAAAAGAAAAATTAAGTAGCGTTGGAATAAATGAAATCAACGGTAATACTATTGCAACAATGGCTTTGTACCCAAATCCTTCAAATGGTAGCGAGGTTTCAATTATTCTTTCTGCAAATGAATTAGTAAATGTTCCTATAATTTCCGTTTACGATAGTAATGGCAAACGTATTAAAGAGATGCGATTAGATAACATAGTCAATAATCAAATCAATCTTTTCACACTTAGTACAAATGATATAGAAAATGGAATTTACATCGTAAATATTAAAGTTGGAAATTTTTCAGCTAATCAAAAATTAATAATAAACAAATAACTACAAATGAAAAAAGAAAATATTTTGAGAACTGTTTTTGGAATTACAATTCCATTAGTATTTATTATTTGCCTAACCTTTTGTAAAACAAAAGGAGATGAGGAAACAAAAAAAGACCCAATAGCCAACAAAAAAATAGGCGTCTTAATGGTTAATCATGGCTCAGGTTCCGAAACATGGCGCAATGCATTATTGGCTCTTGAAACAACCGTAAAAGATTCTATATTAAAAAGTGGTATTGTTAAAGGAACAAAAACTGCATTTATGGAATACAACGAACCTTCAATTGCCACTCGCTTAAAAGAGTTTGATAAAGAAGGATATACGGATGTAATTATTGTGCCAATTTTCTTAACAGTTAGTCCGCACTCTTTCGATGACATTCCAACTATTATTGGGCAAAAAGAAGACCCTCGTTCAATGGAAGCATTAAAGCTTGAAAAAATTGAACGTTACACACCAAAGGCAAAAACGCATCTTACTCCATTGTTAGATTTTACTGATATTCTTCAAAAAAACATTCTACGTAGATTCAAAGACATTTCAAAAGATGCTACAAAAGAAGGTTTAGTAATGATGGCCTATGGCGACGAAACTTACGTAAAAGAATGGTCTGAACTCTTAACTAAAGTTGGTCAATATGTTGCTCAAAATTCAGGAATAACTGAATTTTCTTTCGGCTGGTGCGGTCACATTGCACACTACAATCCAGATTCTACAACGGTTGCAATTAATCGCGTATTAAATAAAAAAGAAATGGCAGTTGTTATTCCAGTGTTAGTGGCGCACGACGAAATGTTTCAAATAAAAATTATTGGAGATGGTATTAATAAAATCAAAAAGAATAAAGAAAAAGTGATTTATAAACCAGATGCAATTTTACCTGATGCAAATATTGAAAACTGGGTAATAACCGTTACCTCAGAGTTTGCAAATAAAATAATCAATGAAAATAATCGAGCGCAACAATAATGTCAAGTCAATTAATAAAAAAAATAAAGTGCTTAAATATAGCAACGCATCGTGATTTAGGGTATTTCTTTTCAAGCTTAATAATTATTTATTGCTTGTCTGGAATTGCCCTTAATCATGTTGACGAATGGAACCCCGATTTTATTATTGAGAAAAAAACAATACACTTTACTCAAAATTATAAAGCAAACGAAATAAGTAAAGAAAATATTACAATATTTAATAAAATGGTGGGTGAAGATAAATACAAAGTGTTTGATGCACCTACTCACGATCAGGTTAAAATTTACTATGATAACGCTTCACTGCATCTAAATTTCACAACCCACGATGGTATTTATGAAAGTGTTACAAGACGACCAGTATTTTATCAAGTTAATGTACTTCACAAAAACAGCTTAAAGGGTTGGAAGTGGGCGTCTGATGTTTTTGCGGTAATGCTTATTGTTATAAGTGGTACTGGTCTTTTTATTTTAAAAGGCAAAAATGGTTTTTCTGGTCGTGGTAAATGGTTAGTACTTGCAGGCCTTTTACCGCCAATTGTTGCATGGGTAATTCATTCACTTATTTAATAATATAAATGATGAAGTTTCATGTTTTTATTAAAATATCAGTATGTACCAGTTTTTTATTTTCTGTTGTTTCAGCAATAGCACAAAACCCATCTGTAATTTCATCAACTACATCTTTAGCAGACACTGTTGCCCTAAGCGATGTTGTTGTTACTGCTCAATACCAACCTAATACAATTGATAAATCAACTTACAAAATAAAAGTAATTGATGCCGAAAAAATTCAGTCATTAGCAGCTATTAATTTAAAAGATGCTTTAAGCAACGAGTTAAATATCCGTTTTTCTCAAGATCCTGTTTTAGGTAGTGGCATGAGTTTACAAGGTTTATCTGGGCAAAACGTAAAAATATTGATTGATGGAGTAGCAATGATAGGTCGGCAAAATGGCAATTTAGATTTATCACAAATCAACATAAATAATATTGAGCGAATTGAAATTGTCGAAGGTCCTTTATCTGTAAGTTATGGTACAAACGCGTTGGCAGGAGTCATAAATATTATTACTAAAAAACCAAAATCAAATTCACTTGGTGCGGGAGTAAATTTGTATTATGAAACAAACAATACCTATAATGCTGGATTAAATTTTTTAGTAAAGAAAAAATACCACGGTATTGTTCTGAATCTTAATCGTAATTATTTTAACGGTTGGAATATAAATGACAAATATTATTTTATTCCAGATAAAACTTTAGCCGATACCAATCGTTATAAAAGTTGGAAACCAAAAGAGCAATATTTTGGTGATGTACAATACAGTTTCGAAAAAAGAAGGTTCAAATTTAATTACAGGGCAGCTTATTTTAATGAGTTAATTGTAAACAGAGGTTTTCCTCAAAAGCCATATTACGAAACTGCGTTTGATGATTATTATAAAACACAACGTATAGACAATACTATTTATACAAATTTTAAGTTCAAAAATTTTAAATCTTTCAATAATACAATAGCATATAATTATTATCATCGTGATAAAACAACATACTACAAAAACTTAACTGATTTAAGTGAACAATTATCATCTGACGCTTCATTACAAGATACTGCTATTTTCACACAAGCAATGGCCCGAGGCTCTTTTATAAGCAGTAAGCCTTATGAAACATGGAACGATACAACTGTTAAACACAACCTTTTAAATTATGATTTAGGCTACGATTTAAATTACAATTATGCTTTAGGTAAACGAATTAAAAATAAAACGCAAACAATTGGTGACTACGCACTTTTTGCCAGTGCCGAAATCCAACCTATTAAGAACTTCATACTCCGTCCTGGCATACGTTACACCTATAACACAGTTTACAAATCACCGCTAACACCTTCGTTTAATATAAAGTACAATACAAGTAATTGGACATTCAGAGCATCTTACGCAAAAGGCTTTCGTGCTCCCGATTTAAAAGAATTGTATTTTGAATTTGTAGATATTAATCATAACATTTTTGGAAATACTGATCTAAAAGCAGAGCAATCTGATAATTATAATCTCAATATGAAATTTGCTAAGAAAAAATCTAAATCTGATTATTCAATTGATGTGTCAGGATTTTATAACGAAATAAATAATTTAATAACGCTTGCATTAATAAGTGGTTCAAAATACACCTACATTAACATTGGTGAATTCAAATCGTATGGTTCATCCTTAAACGGAACTTTCACATATAAACAGTTAATCTTATCTGCGGGCACATCAATAATCGCAAGATATAATGAACTAAGTTCTGATTTTTCAAACATCGAAAAGTTCTCATATACACCAGAAGCAAGAGCGTCCGCACAATATAAAATAGCAAAATGGAAAACAAATTTAAATTGTTTTTATAAATACACTGGTAAATTGCCAGGTTATAATCAAGATAGCGAAGGGAACTTATCTCAAACTTTTGTTCAGGATTTTCACATGTTAGATGCCAACCTTTCTAAACACTTATTTAAAAACCGTTTGGTAATCAATTTAGGAGTAAAAAATATTTTAAATGTAAATAATGTCAGGGCAAGTATATCAGGTGGAGCGCATTCTGGCAACTCTTCATCTACACCAATTGCAATGGGTAGAACATACTTTATTAAATTACAATATGTATTTGAAAAATAAAATAACTTTGGTTTATTTGGGTTCAGTACTGTTGTTTTCGACTTCCTGTAGGAAGTCGGAAATAGCAATCGCGCCTTTGGATAGGGGCGATGTAATTACTGCTTCAGTGGAAATGAAATCTGATTATAAACAGCAATTGTTTTATTCGTTGTCTGAAAATGCTATTATTTCCTCCAATCTTAAAACTATTTGGGATATAGGTTTTGAATGTAGTTCAACAGGTTTTCATGTAAAAACAAATACCTCAAAAGCAATGAGTGTATACAATACCACTCAAACAACTTTCACATTAGTTAATGATACAAATGGTCTAAGCGAAAACAGAATCTACGATTCACCAACAGGTAACTTGGATAGTACAGCATTTGGAAACTGGCAAACCAATAAACCAGTTTATATTGTTGACCGAGGTTATAATGAAACTGGGACACAACTTGGATTTAAAAAAGTTCAAATACTTTCAGTAAATACAAATGAGTATATCCTAAAAATTGCAGATGTTAATGGTAGTAACGAAGTAACAGTTATCGTTCCCAAAAACACGAATAAAAACTTTATTTCTTTTTCTTTCAATTCAAATACCATTATAAACGTTGATCCTGATAAAACAAATTACGATTTATTGTTTTCACAATACACTCACATTTATAACGATCCTTTTTCTATTTACCTTGTTGCAGGTGTATTAATTAATTCAAACAAAGTAAAGATTGCACAAATATTTGACAAACCATTTATAGACATATTAATAAATGATACTCTATCACATCCCTTTAAAAACTATCAAAATACAATTGGATACGATTGGAAAACATACAGTTTCGTGTCCTCATCATATATTATCGATATTAATAAATGTTACATCATTAAAGATGTAAAAGGTTTTTATTACAAATTACATTTTATTGATTTTTATAATTCGTCGGGTGTAAAAGGATTTCCAAAGTTTGAGTTTAGAAAACTCTGATTAAAACAAATGTTAAAGAAAAAATTATTATTATTTTTTCTTGTTTTTAAATACAAAATTTTAATTTTTGTCAGTTACAATTTAAATCTATCCCATTAACTTATTTAATGCAGTTGCGTAAATATTTATTTTATAAATATTTAAAAAGTGGGTGAAACAAAAAAGCCTTGTACAATATTATGTACAGGGCTTTCAAATACCCCTCTCTATTGGAAAGGGATTTGCGCGAAGAATTATTTAAATTTGTTGACTAACCACTTCAATAACAAAGAAACGCTGAAACTAACTACCGCACCAAGTGAAGCAAGAATAACTGTTTTTAATATATCTGATGAACCCACGTTCACAGCTACGGTTAAAACCGTTCCAGTAACAGTACCCAAGATTGTTCCGCTTTCTATGTTATTGTGTGTTGACATGGTTATGCTCTGCCTGAATCGGCTTTTGTCATTTTAGTGGTTGTTTTTACAGATACTCTAGGATTTTCATAAACATCTTGCTTCGCAAAAATGTTAATTTTTGTAGCATCCTCTTGATTGTAACCAACTCTGCTAATATCAGCCTTTTTAAGTTTGGCATTAGCAACAAGAACCTCTGTTAATTCTCCTAATTCTTTGTTAAACACTTTTACAGTCACATCTAATTCGATTGTGCTTGTAACTATTTTTTCATTTTCTGACATACTTTTATTTTTTTTGATGAAACAATTTTAAATTAATCCTGAATCAGCTTTGGTCAACTTTGAACCGCACTTTTCATGGATACTCAAATCGATGTCTGGCAGTCTGCCTGCATCCGCTTTTGTTGCTTTTAAAGTCACCCAAACTTCTTCGCTGATTTCATTAAAACGTCCAGCGTCAGCCTTTGTTAATTTTGAACCATCGCAAGTAACCGACAGCATGATTGTGCCAGCACAAGCATTATTTTCTGATTGGTTAGTGTTTGGAATTATTTGCAACTCAACCTTCGTTTGAGTTTTGCAATTTTGGTTTTGTTCGTTTTGCATCTTGATAATGATTTTAATAATTAATATTCAGTTACTTTTTACAATTTCGCCTTCAGTAGTTGTTACTACTTGGCTAATCGCAGTTGCTACGCTTCCTGCTACAATTAAATAACCTCCTATGGTTACTAATAGTGTAGGGATGGCTATTGGTGCAGCCACTAAAACGCCACCTGCGGCGGCTAATCCTAATCCAATATTTCTTAAAACTTTAAAGAATTTTGGTGTCGGAGCTTTTAATCGATCAATGAGTTTCATTGTTTTATTTTTTCTTATGATTAATAATTTATTTGATTTAAAAAGCCTTGGGCGATTCGCCCAGGGCTTTTTATTTTATGCAACATCTACAATGCTTAGCGCATTGTATGCTCCATTTTTTAAAGAATACTGTACAGTATTTACCTCTTGTAAAAACTCAACTAACAAAAGATAAACGTCAGTTCCTCCACCAACTGGTGGAGCGGCAGGCGTTAAAATTGCATTTGTTATTGTGCCATCAAGGGGTAAATTAACTGTATTGCTAAACTGTACATCAAAAATGCCAGTTGCAAAATCAATTTTCGCCCACGCACCTTTCATGCTAACATGAGTTGAGCCCGAAGGATAAGCAATATCATTAATCGGAACAAGTCCATTAATGGTTATTACTCCAGTTGCTGTATTCACAGCATAGGGTTTGTATAAAACACCTCCCAAAATTGCTTTACTGTTAAAATTGAAACCTTTCAATAATGCTTTTGCCGTTGGCAAAGCAATTGCAGTTCCTACAGTTCTTAACCCTCTCACCGAAATTGCGTCCAAATTTTTTATGTCAGTCATCAATTTGGTTAATCGAGATGTTACTCGATTATCTGATGCTGTCATTAGCATGGTTCGTAAAGCATCTCTCAATACTTTACCTGAACCGGCTGATGATCCAAATTCAGCTCCATTTTCTCGTGTTCTCACAAATGCGGGGTCGTTGGCGATGCGAGATGCATCAACGCCACCTTTTTCACGTGCCAAATGGCCGTCCTGTGTTTTGTAAAAGGAAATATCTCCGATTTTTCCTTTTAGCTTTATAATGCCTTTTTGCCTGGCCATAATTATAATTTTAAATGATTTATACTTATTGAATTGTTTGTGTTGCAACACTTCAAACTCCACTTTATCGCGAATAAATTTTGTTTGACAATTCAAAAGTATATCATCATTGAGTGCCTTTCAAATACTGCATTCCGCATCATTAACTTTAATACACTTTGTGCCGAAATTGCACAAAACTGTTAACTTGTACATATATGTATATAAGTACCTTTATATATGTCAACCCTATAGATAAAGAATGGATAATGTATGAATGAGATAAAAAGAGTATGTATTTACCCAAAAGATATTATGCGTATAACTGGTAAGAGTGAAAGAGCAGCAAGAAAGCTATTGGCAAAAATAAAGGAGCATTTAAAAAAGGAAGCCCATCAATTTGTAACGGTTGGAGAGTTCTCAAGCTTCAGTGGCGTTGATAAAACTACCGTAGAAAATTACATTAAAGGCTAATTTATTTTGATTAATTATGAGGTGCTTTGAACTTATATTCTTATCTTTGAAATAGTTAATGTTCTTTTCGTTCTTAATCAAACAAGTATTTTTTGAATCATTATAATAGGGACTAAATCGGTTACTATTTTGGCTTTTAAAAGTGTAAATATTTGATTATCACTATATTAGGGTTGTATCCATCATCTGGCCACCCCGACAAAAAAAGGTCTTGTGATTTTACAAGACCTTTTTTTATGAATTAAATTTTACCTTTTACGATTTCATCAACCACCAAGGGATCTAATAGGGTTGAAATATCACCTAAATTACTGATATCGCCTTCAGCAACCTTTCGTAAAATACGTCGCATAATTTTACCACTTCTTGTTTTTGGTAAGCCACTCACAATTTGTATTTTGTCAGGTTTCGCAATTGGGCCAATAATTTTAGTTACTTCTGCAATAATTTCTTTTCTTAAAGTTTCATGATCTTTAGTGGTAGAGGGAACAATCACATAAGCATAAATCCCTTGACCTTTTATGTCATGAGGATAACCAACAACTGCACTTTCTACCACATCAATATGGGTATTAATAGCGCTTTCCACTTCAGCTGTCCCAATACGATGACCAGAAATGTTCATGACATCATCTACTCTTCCTGTAATTCTATAAAAGCCATTTTCGTCTCTTCTGCATCCATCCCCTGTAAAATATAATCCTTTATAAGTAGAAAAATATTCCAGTTTACAACGGTTATGGTCACCATAGGTGGTTCTAATAATTGATGGCCAAGGAAATTTAATGCATAAGTTACCTTCAACATTATTTCCTATTATTTCAATTCCTTTTTCATCAACTAATATTGGTTGAATTCCAGGTAACGGCAAGGTCGCAAAACTTGGTTTAGTTGGAGTTACGCCTGCTAAAGCAGAAATTAAAATACCGCCTGTTTCAGTTTGCCACCAAGTATCAACTAAAGGGCATTTCCCCTTTCCAATATTTATGTTATACCAATGCCAAGCCTCTTCATTAATAGGCTCGCCAACACTTCCAATTACTTTTAAACTATTTAAATTATATGGTTTAACAAATTCTAATCCACAGGCCTCTAATGCTCTAATTGCAGTTGGGGCTGTATAAAAATGAGTTACTTGATATTTATCAATAACTTTCCAAAATCTTCCCGCATCTGGAAATGTAGGAACACCTTCAAACAAAACGGAACTAGCTCCAGCTAATAATGCTCCATAGGCAATGTATGAATGCCCAGTTATCCAACCAACATCGGCAGTGCACCAAAACAAATCTTTTGAATCAATTGAATTATCCATTTGAAATACATTTTGAAAGGTGTAGCATGTATAAATCATATATCCGCCACATGTATGAACTACTCCTTTTGGCTTTCCAGTAGATCCTGAAGTATATAAAATAAATAATGGATCTTCACTATCCATAATTTCAGCATTGCAACTGCTTAAGGCATTTGGAACCACATCTTGCCAAATTAAATCACGGCCTTCCTTTAAATTTATTGGAGTATTAGTATGTTTATAAATTAATACTTTATTTACACCTGGGCATATTTCTAACGCTTCATCTACAACAGCTTTTATAGGAATATCTTTTGAACCACGATATGATCCATCTGTGGTTAAAACAACTTTACAATCACTATCTTGAATTCGACCTGACAATGCAGAAGCTGAAAAGCCCGCAAATACAACAGAATGAACAGCTCCAATGCGCGCACATGCTAACATTGCAAAAACAGCTTCAGGTATCATTGGCATATAAATGCAAACACGATCACCTTTTTTTACATCAAATGATTTTAATGTATTCGCAATTTTACATACTTCATCATGAAGATTTTGATAGGTAATAATTCTATGATTTGTATCAATGTCATTTGGCTCCCAAATAAAGGCAGCTTTATCGGCCTTAGCAGGTAAATGCCTGTCAATGCAATTTTCAGTAATATTTAATTTGCCATCTATAAACCATTTAATAGTTGGCTCCTCAAAATTCCATTCGAGTGTTTTTGACCATGGCTTTTTCCAAGAAAATTCTTGTGCAATTTCCTCCCAAAAATTCTCAGGATTTTCAATCGATTTTTTATATTGTTTGTTGTATTCTTCTAAAGATGATATTTGCATAAACGAACTATTTAATATTCGAAGTAACTCATAAAATAAGCTATTT
>JAYVIS010000227.1:0-2510 GCA_043769975.1 Bacteroidota bacterium | reverse complement strand
AGGTTGGCAAACGACACCACAATTTATTGCAAAAGTATTAGATGTAAATACCTATAACATTGGGCCATACCATTACCCAAAAATGATTTGTGCCGATGCGCAAGATGGTGTTGAATATCCTATGTTAACACTTGATGGCGGATATGATCCTGAATACCGAGATTTATTAATACATGAAATGACACATAATTGGTTTTTTGGAATGGTTGGTAATAATGAAACATACCGAGCATTTTTAGATGAAGGATTTACCCAGTTTTACACTGCAGATACGTATCAATTTATTGACGGTCCAAATAAAATTTCGCAACAACCAAAAAGTAAATATGTAAGACGATTTACGGAACAAAACAGAATATTAGATGATCAAGTTTATAATGGTTATATGAATGCTGTTACTGTGAGAGGAGAAGAAGTTACTTTAAACACACACAGTGATGATTATAACGGAGCAATTAGACATGGTGGCGGTTACGGCGCTGTATATACCAAAACAGCAACTATGTTAAAGAATTTAGAATATGTATTAGGTAGATATTTATTTGATAAATGCATGCAAAATTATTTTGACCAATGGAAATTTTGCCATCCGTATCCAGAAGATTTTCGTAATTCAATTATACAATATAGCAATGTAGATTTAAATTGGTTTTTTGATCAATGGTTAGAAACAACAAAGAAAATTGATTACAAAATAGGATGTATTAAAAAAGGCAAAGCAAAAAATGAATATTTAATTAAATTCAAACGTAAAGGTGATATGCAAATGCCAATTGACTTTACTGTATTAGATAGAAATGATTCTGCCTATCATTATTATATTCCAAACACTTGGTTCGAAAAACCATCAAAATCAAATATTCTTCCTCGTTGGATTGGTTGGGGTAAAGTAAAACCAACCTATATTGCCAAAGTTCAATTAACAGATAAATTGAAAAATGTAATCATTGATCCTTCTCGCAGACTTGCAGATGTAGACATGACAAATAATGTGAAACATAATAAAGTTAATGTGATGTTTGATTCTAAAGTTTACAATCCGTTAGACTGGAAACATTATGAATTAAGGGCGCGACCAAGTATTTGGTATAATGGCTATGATGGAATTAAACTTGGCGCACATTTAAATGGTGGCTACATGAACACAAAACATGTTTTTGATGTTACCGCATGGTTTAGCACAGGTGCTGGCCAAGCCTATATCGACAGTACTCAAGTAAAGAGTAATTATAATATTTTTTCCTTTTTATTTAATTACAAAACATCGACAGCACGTTTTATCAAAAAATCAAATGTATATGCAACCCTTAAATCGTTAGACGGTTTAGAAAGTGGTTTATTAGGCTTTGAAAAGAAAAGTAATAATGAAAAAAATAAAATTTATATTCAGGTAAAGGCAATGGTTCGTGATTTACAAAGAGATTTAGTTTATTTAATTAACCAAAATGAATGGCAAATTCAAAAATTGAATAGTTATTTAAATGTAGGAATAGATCATAATTATGTTTACAATAAAGGT
The DNA here is from genome assembly GCA_043769975.1 of Bacteroidota bacterium. Lineage (GTDB taxonomy): Bacteria > Bacteroidota > Bacteroidia > B-17B0 > Aurantibacillaceae > UBA4416. Next base: position 991 of record JAYVIS010000227.1, on the reverse strand, counting down.
GTTGGTTCTATGAATTTAAATGCAAGAGCAAATGCATTTACAAATGATTATGACTTTTCTTCTATTCAATACACGGCCTTAAATAAAAATGACTTAGGTAAAATATCAATAAATACAAGAGTATTTGCACAACTAGGTTTTGGAAATAAATTGGCCAGTGAATCAATGCTATTTGCATCAGGAGCAAATCCTGAGGAATTAATGGAAAATAAATATACGCGTTCAATGGGTTTAATTCCTCCTGATTGGGGAAAATATGGAAGCGTCACAAATCACTTTAATGGCGGCGGTGGATTGAATTTAAGGGGTTATTCTGGTTATGTATTAGCTCAAACAGATGCAACTGGAAGTATCGTATATAACTACAAAGGAACAACAGGAGCTTCTGCAAGTGTAGAAATAGAATTTGGAAAACTATTTAAATTCTTGAACCCTAAAAAATTAAATAACTCTATTAAAATAAATCCATATTTGTTTGGAGATGCTGGAACTATTAATTCAAATCAACCAGGGAAAGCTATCGTCATGACTAATTTAATTGCTGATGCAGGTGTGGGCGCAACATTAAGCATTCAAAAATGGGGGGCATTAACCGGATTAAAACCATTGGTAATACGATTTGACATGCCATTTTTTCTAAATAGATTACCTTATGCAGAAAAAGATTATTTACAAGTTCGTTGGGTTGTTGGAATAAATAGGGCGTTTTAAATAATGATTTCGAATAGGTTCCTAATTCAAGATTTATTAAAAAAAATATTAATTGTATTTTTGATATATACAATTTGTAGAATTTTATTTTTTTACTTTAACAAAAGTAGCTTTCAAGATTTAGGATTTTTAGAATTTTCAGCATTGCTATTTTACGGATTAAGATTTGATGCTTTCAGTATTTGTGCTACTAATTCATTATTCATTTTATTAGCTGTTCTTCCTTTTAATTTTCAAAAAAAAACCAGTTACAAAAAAATTTTATTTTTTGTTTTTATAA
>JAYVIS010000226.1:0-3861 GCA_043769975.1 Bacteroidota bacterium | reverse complement strand
AATTGGTTGAGATCAACTACAATTTGAGTCAAATTTTGAGTATACTTTACTAACACATGTAAGGCAGCTTGCAGATTACTCATTAATAAAGCCGCTGCTAAACCTTTACCAGAAACATCAGCTAAACAAAAAATACATTCGTGATCATTAATCCAAATCACATCATAATAATCTCCACCAATTTGTTGGTGCGGAAGGTAAATCGCATGAATTTCAATATGCTTGGTGTTGGGAAGTTTAAAAGGAAATAATAACTTTTGCATTCCCTGTGCCAATTCTAACTCCTTTTGAATTGCTGCTTTTTGTATAGAAGTCTTATATAACTTTTTATTCTCAATAGCCACAATCATCACATTGGTGAGTGTTTGTATAAATGGAAGGTGTTTAATGGCGGAACTCATTTCTAACTTTACTTCGTCAATATCACCTAAAAGCACAAATGCTAAAGGTGTTTGTTTATGATAAACTGGAATGACAATTTCAAATTTCTGACTCAAATTACCTTTTGAGTATGATATTGTTTCAATTTCCTTAATATCCAACAATTCTGTTTCAAATACCAAATGATTATACGATTTATCTAAACCATACTTTAAAATGCATGTCCATTCAGTTGAAAAACTAAACAAAACAAGCTTACCAACTTTCAATCTGTTTTCGAGAATATCTTGATAAATATCTAGTAACTGGGGAGTTGTTAGATTATTATTGATTGCTTTTGTCATTTCCAACAATGCATTCAATTTCACATCCTTTACGGTATTAGAAGTATTTATTTTAGAAAGTAATGGCTTCAAAAGACAATTTATAGAGACTAAATGTATAAAAATAAATTGACAAAATCAATTAGATTTCCATATAATTAGAATACATTTCAAAAATATTAGGTCACTAATAAATATTTTATTATTCGTGAAAAATAAAATAGATTTTTAAATTTACAAACGCTTGAAGAAATTTTTTATATACTTTTTATTACTCAGTAATATCACTTTTTTTTCACAAGAAGAAAAAAAACTTTCAATTAAAAAAACAAGTGAAAAAATTACAATAGATGGTATACTAGACGAAGCCGTTTGGAAACAATGTGAACTTGCAACTAATTTTTGGCAAAACTTCCCATACGACACTTGTTTAGCAAAAACAAAAACTGAAGTTTATATGACTTATGATGATAAGTCGATTTTTATTGCTGCAATTTGCTATGATTCATTACCTGGAAATTATATCATTCAATCTTTAAAGCGAGATTTTTCTTATCCAATAAGTGATGCATTTGTTGTAACTATTGATCCATTTTCTGACAAACAAAATGGCTTTAGTTTTGGAGTAAATCCATATGGCGTGCAGCGCGAAGGCTTGATATCAAATGGTGGCGGACAGGGAGTTACAACAAACTGGGATAATAAATGGCATACCGAGGTAAAAAGAAATGGAACTAACTGGACTGTTGAAATGGAAATTCATTTTAAATCTATTAGATATAAACCAGATTTAACAACATGGAATATCAACTTTGCAAGAAATGATTTAAAAAGAAACGAAAATTCAACTTGGAATAAAGTACCTCGTCAATTTAATATTGCGACTCTTGCCTTTTCGGGAGATTTAGTTTGGGATAATCCACCTAAAAAAGCTGGGGGAAATATTGCTGTTATTCCATACGTAATTGGCAAAGTTAGCAAAGACTTTGTTGCAAAAACTGATACAAAATATGAAGGTAACATTGGAACTGATGCTAAAATTGCATTATCCTCATCGATGAATTTGGATGTAACTGTAAATCCAGACTTTTCGCAAGTTGATGTAGATAGACAAATTACTAACCTTACTCGCTTTAGCTTACTTTTTCCTGAACAGCGACAATTTTTTACAGAAAATAGTGATTTATTTGCAAGCTTTGGATTTAGGCAAATGCGTCCATTTTTTTCAAGACGAATTGGCATAGGAGCAACCAATCCAATTCCAATAATTGCAGGTGCTCGTTTGAGTGGGAAACCAAATAAAAATTGGCGTGTTGGTTTTATGGATATTCAAACTGCTAAAGCAAAAGATAATAATATTGATGTTTATGCGCAAAATTATATGGTTGGAGCAGTTCAACGTAATGTGTTTAAACGTTCGAATATTGCTATGATATTTGTAAATAGACAGCAGTTTGATACAAGTAAATATTCGGATACTAATTTCAATAGAGTTGCAGGATTAGATTATAATTTAGCGAGCGGAAATAATAAATGGAATGGGAAATTTTTCTTCCATCATTCATTTTCTAATAAAAACAATAATGATGCCTATTCGCATGCAAGTTGGCTGAGCTATAATACTCAAAAAATTTCCGTGATGTGGAATCACGAATACATGAATAAAAATTATAACGCAGAAACAGGATTTACGCCTCGCCTATTTCAAACTGATGTAAGTAAAGGCGTAACATCTAGAAACACTTATTGGCGGCTAGAACCAGGAATAAATTATTATTTCTACCCAAAAAATTCGATTATAAATAAAATGGGGCCAAGCCTTTACATGGATTATTACGCAAATAGTAATTACACTACAACTGATATTTTAGCACAAGTTGGTTATGATATAAACTTAACAAGTACAGCTGGAATTTTTTTAGACTATAATACCTATTATACAAAATTAATTTATCCAACAGATGTTACATTTTCGGGAAACACAGCATTACCTGTTGACGCTTACAATTATCGTGAGATCGTATTAAGTATGAAAAGTAATCAAAGAAAAACATTAAACGCTACAATTGGTGGCACTTATGGAAGTTATTTTACTGGCTCGAAATTATCGTATAATGCTGAAATAGCATTTAGGAAACAACCTTATATTATAATTGGATTAAGCTATACACATAATGAATTAATAATGCCTTATTTAAAAAACAAAATAATACTTGATTTGATTGGGCCACGAATTGAATTGTCATTTTCGAGAAGTGTATTTTTCACTACCTTTTTACAATATAATAACCAAATAAAAAATTTCAATATTAATGCACGATTACAATATCGATTTAATCCAATGAGTGATGTTTTTATCGTTTATTCGGATAATTATGTTTCTGATAATTTTAAACAGAAAAACAAAGCTCTAGTATTGAAACTTGTGTATTGGATTGATTAATTTCACATTATAAAAAAACGCTATGAATAAAAATGCAATTGTAATTGGAGCTGGAGTTGCTGGATTAGCAGCAGCAGTGAGATTAGCTTGTAACGGATACAAAGTAATCGTTTTTGAAGCAAATAATTTTATTGGTGGAAAAATAAACAGCAAAACAATTAATGGGTTTCGGTTTGATATGGGACCATCCGTTTTTACTGGGCCAGAATATATCAAAGAATTATATGATTTATGTGGAGAAGATTTTTCGGAATTCAAATACCAAAAACTTTCACACACATTTAATTATTTTTATCCGGATGGTCTAAATTTTCATTTATCATCTGATAAAGAACTATTGTTAAATCAGCTCTCAGAAAATCTAAATGAAGATAAAACAGTTTTACAAAATTATTTAAAAAAGGGAGAAGAAAATTACAAGGCAATTTCACCACTATTTATTGAGACATCATTACATCGTCCAAAACATTTATTAAATAAAAAATTAATTAAAGCCTTAATAAACATCCCGAAGTACAAGCTGAATAGTACAATGGATGAAGAAAATAGAAGTACGTTTAAAAACCCTAAAACCATTCAATTATTTAATCGATTTGCATCATATAATGGTAGTAATCCTTATCAAGCACCAGCTATGTTAAATATGATACAACATTTGGAATTAAATGTTGGCGCATTTTTGCCTGAAAAAGGAATGGTTCAAATTGTGAATGC
>JAYVIS010000225.1:0-2017 GCA_043769975.1 Bacteroidota bacterium | reverse complement strand
AATACTATCGATACGAGGTTTCAATTCTTTTACAAGGGCCCTTGTTTTTACTGAGCCTAAATCAGCCATTTGTATGCTAATTCGAGTGTATTGTTTGGTTGAATCTACAAATGCTTTCAATTGATTTTCTTTTTCTTTTTCTCCTTTAACGTATTCTGCTAAGTTTTTTAAATCGGTTGCACTTGGCATTTTATAAAATTTTGCATCACCTCCTTTATAGGATTGATACATGAACTTTACAATTTCAACAACAGAAACAGGGCGAGCCAATTCTTTATAATGACTTAACATTTTTTGCGCTCTATTAATTTTATATAAAGCACGTGCATTGTTTTTTAAAACACCATCTGGTTCTTTTGTATTAATAATGATTTCGAAAGGCAAAACGCCTCCATAATTTTTTTCAAAATAATGTAAATCTACTAATAAAGGGTCTTTTGAAGGTAAATCATCAACAACAAATCCATTTGCTTTTATTTGAAGTAAGCCAAATATGGAAGCAATAGATATTACAATGACAGAAATATAAATAGCTTTTCGATTATTAGTAGTAATTAAAGCAACTTTAGCTAAAAGTTGACGAAGTCTTTTATTATCTAAATGTTTTAAATGATTTGATTTTGGTTCTGGTAAATAGCTAAAAATAATGGGAATTAATAATAATGAAATTAAGAAGGTAACCATTACATTAATTGAAGCAATTAACCCAAACTCAAATAAAATTTGATTTTTGATTGCACAGAAAACCGCAAAACCTATGGCAGTAGTTATATTTGCGAAAAATAGCGATACACTACTCCTTGAAATTGCTGTATGTAAGGCTCTTATCTTTGATATTCCATTTGAAATTTCGCCATGATATTTATTTAGAATTAGAATACAATTTGGAACACCAATTACAATTATTAATGGCGGAATAAGGCCAGATAATACCGTTAATTTATAGCCTAGTAAAACGATGCTTCCCAGAGTAAAAGTAACTCCACAAACAATTACTAAAAGTGAGAAAATGACAGGTTGGATTGATTTAAAAAAGACAAACAATAAAAGTGCAGTTACTAAAAATGCAACTCCTAAAAAGAAAGTCATTTCTTTTGAAATTTTTCTTGCAACAGTTGTTCTAATAAATGGTAGACCAGAATAATGCGCTTCCACCCCAGTTGCTTTTACAAAATCTTCAGCTTTAGTTCTTATCGAATCCGTAATACTCAAACGATCTTTTGTATTTAAAGCCTTTTCATTGAATGTTACTGCCATTAATGTGCAATTGTTTTTTTCAATAAAAACAATGCCTTCATAAAATTTTAAATCCGTAATTCTTTCTAAAAGAGTATCTAAATCATGTTGAGTTTGAGGTATAGAAGTTTGTAATGGCTTAAATTCAAATTTGCCAAGTGAATCGTTTAATTTTAAATCATTTAACCTTGCAATTGAAACTACAGCTTTAATTCCTGCAATATTTTTTATTCGATTCCCTAATCTCGCCCATTCTTGATAATTTTTCAGATTACTAACTTTATCTTTATCAATTCCTATAACTAAAACATTTCCGTCTTGTCCAAATTTTGATTTAAAATAATCATAATCTATACTTGCGGAATCACTGTCAGGCAACAGTCTTGCAAAATTGTAAGTAATTTCAACTTTACTAGCATAGAAACCCATTAAAATGGTTAAACTAGTTATTGAAATTAAAATAGGTAATCTATATTTTAAAATAAATTTTGCAAATAATTTTGACATATTGAGTTAAATCTAAATTGTGAATATAGAAAAAAAATGGTTAGCAAGGCAGTTAAAAATATTTGCTTTTTTCAAAAACTGTAATTTGACTTTATCTGTTAAAAATGGCAAAAATAAGAAATAAATAGATATAATAGTTATATTTGCCAACTATTGTATTATATAACAATTTAATATGAATATTGATAATTATGAAAAGCATTCTGTAGGAGTTAAAACTCTTATTTTATCAAAATTGTATTATAGTGTATTAAGTAAAAGTCTTGAAAAATTA
>JAYVIS010000224.1:0-10882 GCA_043769975.1 Bacteroidota bacterium | reverse complement strand
TTACCTCGTATTTTAAACTTGGTATACGGTCAAATGCATCTTTCCACCAGTTTCTTAATTCGTCTTTTCCACAAATTAAACCTTGCGTTTCAGGTAGCCGAACTTTTAATTTTGGACTATAATGCCTTGCTGTTTGGCTGTATAAGCTCAATAGATTTTCTAAGTTGTGCGTATTAAAGGCTTCAAACCAAGCAATAGCAATTTGTTTATTTTTTGAGGTTGCCTGCATAGGTTATACTTGAATTTAAAGTTTTAGAAGTATCATTTACATTTTTTGCACTGTATTTATATCGCCCCCTTACTTGCCTTGTTTTGCAACCTATTAGAATTAAAGAACCTAAAATAAATAATGAAACATATTTAAATCCGCTTGTGTTTAATTTCCAAATCAATTTATCAATTTTGCTTTCTGTAATAACATCTTTGCTGTTAAAATGTCCGCAATTATGTTCGTTATTATTTTGTTTTAGGATTGTAAAAATTTCTTCGGGTGTATTATTTGTAAAGTCGGTAACAACCTTTGTACAACTCATGCAAAAACGACCTTTTTCACGCGGATTCATATTATCCCAGTTTTCGTAGCAAGGTTTTTTTATTTCAACAATTGGAGATAACGCCATGTTAGTGTAAGATTTAGTCAATGCAATTTATAAAAAATAAAGCAAAAATTATCCTAAATCATAAACTTTCTTCTATTACATTTGCTATTACTATTATGGGATATAAAAGCTTGAAACACTGTCTCGACGACTTAGAAAAAAATAAACTTTTAATAAGGATTACTGAAGAAGTTGATCCTCATTTAGAAATGGCAGCTATTCAGTTAAGGGTTTATGAAATGCACGGACCTGCCTTATTGTTTGAGAATGTGAAAGGTTCTGAATTTAAATGTGCAAGTAATATTTTTGGAACGTTAGACCGAAGTAAGTTTATTTTTAGGGATACGTTTGCAAAAATGCAAACCTTAATTGATTTAAAGAATAATCCAATTAAAGGCTTGAAAAACCCTTTTAAATATTTAAATATTGCCTTAACGGCGTTTTCAGCCTTGCCATTAAAAAACCCATTCTCGAAACCTGTTTTATATAAAGAAACAACGATTGATAAATTACCCTTAATAAAACATTGGGAAAAAGACGGAGGTGCTTTTGTAACACTGCCTCAAGTTTATACAGAAGATGCGGATAAACCAGGCATTATGAATTCTAATTTAGGAATGTATCGCATACAGTTAAATGGAAATGATTATGTTTTAAATAAAGAAATAGGTTTACATTATCAATTGCATCGTGGTATTGGGGTACACCAAGCAAAAGCAAATAAGCTAGGCAAACCTTTAAAAGTTTCTATTTTTATTGGTGGTCCACCAAGTCATACATTAGCGGCGGTTATGCCATTACCAGAAGGCTTGAGCGAAGCAACTTTTGCAGGCGCTTTAGGCAAAAGACGTTTTAGATACACTTATAAAGATGGTTTTTGTGTTAGCACAGATGCAGACTTTGTAATTACTGGAGAAGTATTTCCGAATGAGAATAAACCTGAAGGCCCATTTGGAGATCATTTGGGTTATTATAGTTTAAAGCATGATTTTCCATTAATGAAAGTTCATAAGGTGTATCATCGTAAAGATGCGATATGGGCATTTACAGCAGTAGGAAGACCACCACAAGAAGATACAAGCTTTGGAGAATTAATACACGAATTAACTGGCGACGCAATTAAACATGAATTGCCTGGAGTGAAAGAAGTTCATGCTGTTGATGCTGCTGGCGTGCATCCGCTTTTACTTGCAATAGGTAGCGAACGTTATACACCTTATAGCCAAACAAAACAGCCTGCGGAATTATTAACTCAGGCTAATCTAATCTTAGGAAAAGGTCAATTAAGTTTAGCTAAATTTTTATTTATCACTGCTGACGAGACTAATAAAATTAACACGCATAACGAAAAAGAGTTTTATAAATATATGCTCGAACGTATTGATTTAAAAAGAGATTTACACTTTTACACTAATACTAGCATCGATACGTTAGATTATAGCGGAACGGGTTTAAATAGTGGCAGTAAATTAGTAGTGGCTGCTTATGGCGATAAAAAAAGAGAATTAGGAAGCGTAGTTGCCGAAGATTTTAAAACATTAAAAACGTTTACAAACCCACAAATTGCATTTGATGGTGTTTTGGTTTTTAAAGGAAATAAATTTGAATCATACGAAAAAGCAAAACAAGAATTTGACGATTTTAATAATGAAGTGAAACAGAAAAATAATTTGTTTAATCAGTTTCCTTTAATCGTCATTGCTGATGATTCGGCATTTACAGCAGAGAATTTAAAAAATTGGTTATGGGTGACGTTTACTCGATCAAACCCAAGTCATGATGTTTATGGAATAAACCCTAAAACAGAATTTAAACATTTTAGTTGTGATGCCATGATTATTGATGCTCGAATAAAACCACACCATGCGCCAGTTTTAGAGAAAAATGCGGAAGTGGAAAAGCGGATTGATAAATTATTTGAAAAAGGGGGAAGTTTATATAGCTTAATAAATAAGCTAAAAATTTCTTGATATACATTTTTAAAATGTATAGATCGGTTTAAATTATAATTAAAGTAAACATTCACATTAATTAATGTGTTTAACAATTAATTGCATATCTTAACCATGTATTTATACACTTTAACTTTAAAAGCTCACAAAAAAATTATGCGTCCCTTTGTTACTATTGTTCTCATTGTTATTATTTTTAATGGTTGTAAACATAAGACTAACTCAAACAATAATACCGACTTTAAAAAGTATTACGCGTATTACCTCAAAAGCCGAAGCGAAAGTATTGATAGTTTACAAAGATATTCACAGTTAACCGATTCTGTTTTAAATAAAACAAGTACCTCTTCATTCAAATGGCTCTCTAACCAAATGAAAGGATTAATTTTTTCAAGAGTAGGAGAGTATGAACGAGCAATAAAATTTTTTGAAAGGGCTAAATTATCTATTGTTTTAGATCCTAATGCCGACACTTTAATTGCTAAAACATACAATACCATTGGAGTTTGTTATAAAAACACGTCAAACTACAATAAAGCTATTGAGTGTTATTTAAAAGCACTTTCTATTTATGAAAAACGTCAGCTAACAAATTCAATAATCGAAACAAACATATATATCGCCATATTATACCAAACCAAAGGAGATCTCACTAAGTCAAAACAAATTTTGAAAAAAATAATCGGACCAATCGAAACTTCGGTGAATTTAACGGCTTTACATACATTAGCTAATATATATGGCGAACAAGGACAGATAGACAGTGCTCTTTACATTGACAATACGGTTATAAAAAAAAATGTTGGTACTGGAAACATAGTATTATTAAGCTCATTTTACAATAATAAGGCGCTTTGCTTTATTGAACTTAAAAAACTCGATTCGGCATATTTATATTTTAAAAAATCATACGATATTGATTCTTTAAACTTTAATCCTCGAAATATGGGTGCTAATTTAGCTGCTCTCGGAAGAATATATAGCGATAATAATAAACCCGAGCTTGGATTGCAAAATTATATAAAAGCTGTAACTTTATTAAAAAAAGGAAATTATAAACAAAACTTGTTTTCAGTTTTTAAAGACCTATCGGGATTTTATCAAGCTCAAAATAATTGGAAAACAGCCTACTTGTATAAAGATTCGGCAGATATTATTGAAAAAGAAATTAATAGTATAGAACTTAAAACAAAATTTGAAACCTTACAAATTGACTTTGAAACACAAAAAAAAGATGAAATCATTCATACCCAAACACGGAAATTAAATAACCAAAAAACACTTTTAACCGTTATCATTGTTATACTTTTATTAATATCTATTGTTTTTATTTTATTACAAAAATATTTTAAATCAAACCGCAGTTTAATCCAACAACAACTTATTAATACAACTGCATTTGAAGCTGAACAACAAGAAAGAAGTAGAATAGCGAGAGATTTGCACGACAGCGTTGGTCAAAAACTATCGGTGGTAAAGATGCAATTATCTATAAAACAAGAAGAAAACTCAATCACAATTAAAAATGCTGCCCACTTGCTCGACGAAACTATTCAGGAGGTACGTTCTATTTCTCATAACTTAATTCCTTACGATTTAAGTAAAGGGCTAGAACTTGCTTTAACTGATTTAAGCGAACAAATAAACTTTACATCTACCACAACAAAAGTTCACTTAAATATAATTGCCACATTAAATACTATTAAATTGGGAGTTCAAATTGAGTTAATGATTTATCGAGTGGTACAAGAAATTACAACAAATGCTTTAAAATATGCAAAATCAAAAAACATTCATATAACTATTGATTGCGAAAAGCGAATTTTAAAATTAAATTTAACCGATGATGGAATAGGTTTCGACCAAGAAGCTCTCAAAAACATTAAAGGTATAGGTATTAAAAACATAAAAGAACGAATAAATCATGTAAACGGAACTTTACAAATAGAAACTAATAAAAATAATGGAACTCGTTTCTATATAACAATTCCTATTTAGCCCATGCAAAAACAAACAAAAACAAACATATTAATTGCAGATGATCATCAACTTGTTATTGATGGCATTAAAAGCATGTTAGTTGCCGAAACACATTATGTATTTAAAAACGAAGCTAGCAATGGGCAACAAGCACTAGAAATAATAAAAGTTAATCCATCCGATTTTCAGTTATTAATAACCGATGTTAGCATGCCTTTGTTGGGAGGGATAGAGTTATGCAAAATTATTAAAACGGAATACCCTCATATTAAAGTATTAATTTTATCAATGCATAATAGCATAAATGTTATTAAAGATGCTTTAGCTGCGGAAGCTGATGGTTATATGCTAAAAAACACAGGGCAAAGCGAGCTCATACATGGCATTGATAGAATTATTGGCAATGGCACATATTTTTCGCAGGATATTTTACCCATTATTTTAAATCAATTTCAAAAAGAAAAAACAATACTCGCTAAGCCCATTCTCACACAACGAGAAAAAGAAGTATTAGAGCTTATTGTACAAGAATTTACAAGTAAAGAAATTGCTGAAAAATTATTTATTAGTAAACAAACCGTTGATTCACATCGTATTAATATTATGCAAAAAACCGACTGCCAAACCTTAGTAGGCTTAATAAAATTTTCTATACAATCAGGTCTTGCAAAATAAGGATTTTTATATCCATACATGTATGGATATAAAAATCCTTATTTGTGCCTATTGTATAGGTTTTTAAGTTAACCTAATTTTGAATTTATATAGTGATATAAATCCATGAAAAAATTTAGCATAACAACTTTAGCATTTAGTTTATTAACAGTTTCACAGGCACAAACTTGGTCAAAAATATCAGGGATCTTAGATAGTAGCCAAATAAAAGGTATTGGCGTAATAAATAATCAAATTTTAGCGGCTGGTCAAAATTGGGCCTCCAGTTCTGTAACCGATTACGCTCTCTCAACCGATGGGGGAAACACGTGGAGTAAATTACCAACATATAGTTTTGCTGGTTATTTGCCAAATGTTTTACCTCAAAACAATTTAACTGTTTGTTCAAATGGCTTTACAAGTTCAAAAAAGTTAGTAGGCACAACTTGGAGTTCATTTTCAGGCGCATATAATTTTGCTGAATTTACAAACGGTAGTATTATTGGTTCAACTGGTAGTTATCCCGATACTGTTTATAATTTTAGTCCAACAGGCGTGAAAGGTGCAAAATTAGGAAACTATAAATTTAAATTAAGTGCAAAATATGGTAATGGTAGCAGTAACCGTGTATTTGTTTTTGGTTATGGAGTAGGTTTTGCATATATCGATTATTCAAACCTGGGAGTGCTTAACTTCCCTGCCACTTTAGATGGGGTTGCTATGACTCAAACATCATGGGATTTGAAAGTTATTACTGAGGTTGTTAAAGCCTCAACAGGAACCCTTTTTGCAATTGGTGATGGTGTTTTTAAATCGGTTGATAATGGTGTAAATTGGACAACGGTTCTTTATTTATCTGGCACTCCTGTATCGCGAATTGCAATTAATTCCTTAGACGAAATTTATATCTTAGTTGGCAATGCCGACGTTAGGAAAAGTTCAAATTTAGGGTCTACTTTTACATCAATAGCAGGCAACTTGCTGCCAACAACTGTTAACGGCTTTAAAACAGAAATTTTTACAAACACCACTAACGAAGTTTTTATTATTTTAAATAATAACGGCGGTATGAACCCATCAAAATCTGGCGTTTATAAATTAACTAACCCAATAGGTGTAGAAGAAAACAGCAAACAAAAATTAGCATTTAATTTGTTTCCTAATCCAAGTAACTCCATTATAAATATTGAAACAGAAAGCAATAACGCTACCGTAAATATTACAATTACTGATGTTTTAGGACAAACTGTTTTATCAAAAACAAGTACCGAAAATAAAACACAATTAAACGTGAGCCATTTTACTAAAGGAATTTATTTGGTTACCGTTTCCGATGGAAATAAAAGTAATACTCAAAAATTAATCATTAATTAAATATCACTATGAAAAAATATATTTTTATCTCTTCGCTTGCCTTATCGTTATTACTGGTTTTTGCTTGTAAAAAGAAAGACTCTTCAACACCTGATACAACTTCCGCAACAACTACAACTGGGGGCCCAGTACTTTCATCAGGTTCATTTACTTGGTCAGAAAATGGAGGCTCAGTGCAAACAGCAGATTCAGCAGAATTTAGAAACACTTACAATGCCTTATTTGCCTATAAAGGAGGCTTAGCGCGTTACTTCGAAATAGATTATTCTGCAAGTACCGTTGGCTCATACACTCTGTCAACATCTGGTAGTAATAGTTTAAATTATATTGTACAAACAGGTACTGTAACCAATGTATATACTGCCAATAGTGGTACTGCTACTATTACATCCAATGCTTCTAGTAAATTATCTGGCAGCTTTATTGGTTCTTATACATCTGGAACACTCACTTCTATATCAGGAGGTTTTAGTAATGTGAATATTAAATAACGTAACCAATCTAACATTCATTTATCACTTTAATTAACTATATGTATAAATTTTTTATTTACACATTATTTTTAGTAACTATTCACCTAAGAGTAAGCTCTCAAAATGCAACACACACAACTGTTACCAGTGTAGTGGTAGAAAATTTAGGAACTAATGTAAACTCTAGTGCGGAAGAACTTCATCCTGTTATAAGCCCCGATGGAACAATATTATATTTTGTAAGAGATGGTCACTCCATTAATTTTGCGACACAAGATGTGTGGTTTTGTATTAAAACACCAACTGGTTGGTCAAAAGCCATTCATCCTGGCGAGCCAATTAATAAAGGAACAAACTCCGGAGTGTCAAATGTTTCACCAGATGGTAATCAACTATTAGTGCGTGGAGCTTTTGTAGATGGTGAGTTTGAGAGTGCTGGTTTATCTGTAATTACAAAAAACAAAAAAGGTGAATGGAAAGAGCCTAAAAAAATTGAAATTAAAAATTACGTAAAATATTCTGAAAAAGGAAATACGAGTAATTCCTTTTTAGTGCCAAATGGAAAGACCCTTATTTTTGCATTTTCAGATAGAGATAATTTAGGGAAACACGATTTATATGTGAGCCATTTAACATTGAAAGATAAATGGGAAAAACCTAAATCAGTAAAGGATTTTACAAAATTCGTAAGTAAAGCTATTAATAATAATACATGGTCGGAGCCAGAAAAAATAACATCATTAAGTTTTATAAATGAAAATGAATTCGCACCATTTATGGCTGCTGACGGCATAACATTATATTATTCTACTGATAAAGAAGGTGGGTACGGGAACCAAGATATTTGGATGACAAAACGCTTAGATGATACTTGGCAAAAGTGGAGCGAACCAAAAAACCTAGGTAGTACAATTAATTCATCCGATTGGGATTCTTATTATACACTTGATGCTAGAGGCGAAGAAGCTTACTTAACTTCAAGCAAAAATTCTTCAGGAGGATCAGATATTGTAAAAGTAAAACTAATAACTGAGTTAAGACCAAATCCTGTTGTGCTTATAAAAGGGAAAGTATTTAATTCAAAAACAAAAGAACCACTCGGTGCAAATATAGAATATGAAAATTTGGCAGATGGGAAAAACGCTGGTATAGCTTCAACTAACCCATTAACTGGGGAGTATCAAATAGTATTGCCGTACGGGACTAACTATGGGCTTTTAGCATACACTGAAAAATTTATTTCCATGTCTGATAATGTTGATTTATCAACTGTTTCAACGTACAAAGAAATAATTAGAGATTTATATTTAGTGCCATTAGAAGTTGGTAGTACCATACGGTTAAATAATATATTTTTTGATTATGGATTAGAAACACTCAGAAACGAATCTTTTCCTGAAATAGACAGACTTGTAGGGTTAATGGTTCAAAATAAAAACATGGTTATTGAATTATCTAGTCACACTGATAATGTAGGTTCTGATGTTGCTAACTTAAAATTATCAGACGAAAGAGCTAAATCAGTTTTAAATTATTTAATTACAAGTGGAATTAGTGCCGAGCGAATAACCGCCAAAGGTTTTGGTGAAACCAAACCTATAACAACTAATGATACAGATGAAGGAAAACAATTAAATAGAAGAGTTGAATTTACAATTATTAAAAATTAAGTAATCGCTATACTAAATTAAAATTTTAAAAAGCACAATCAATCAAGATATGAAAAAAGTATTTATCCCACTTTCAATTCTAATAAATAGTTTTATTTGTAATGCACAAGTTGGCTTCAACTGCCAATATTTCCCTGGACTGCAGATAGGATCTGTAAAAATTAAAACAGATAACCCTGCAATTGGAACACTTAAATATAGCGCTAGTTTACCTATTTTAATGATAGATAGAATTTCTAATCATTGGTACACTAATTTAGATATGAGCGCATTATATTATGGTGCAACACAAACAAACAAAGCCAATGATAATCGTATAAAAGTTTCAAAAGCTGAGGGTGCATTTTTGGCAGGCAGATTAGGCTATGTGTTTGGGAAAGGAGATCAGTTTAGAATGGGGCCAAATATTAATGTTGGATTAAGTTCATCTAATTTAGACTCTATAAAAAAACCATTTGACCAAAGAACCTATACAAACATAGGCTTAGGAGTTGTAGCTTATAAAAAATTTGGAAAGTTTAGAGTAGCAGCTAAAATTGGTTACGAAAGATATACTGCCAAAGGTTTTATTAATAAAGGTCACGGCACTTATTTAGAAACCACAATAGCTTATTCTATTTTTCAAAAATATGGTTTATCAATCATGCCTTCTTTTTATTCTAAAAAGTTTGAATACATTCCAAAAAATGGTGGAGTGGTAACAAATGCAAAAGTGAGTTCTTTCGTAATTAGGTTTGGTTTAACAAAATTCTTTTAATTAAGTAGTCCAACGTCACTAAAGCGAATAGTTTTAAAATTAATTATAACATATTAAAAAAAGACAAATGAAAAAATTACTATATAAATTAACATTAGGTATATTATTGCTAAATGCCATATACACAAATGCACAAAGTTTAAGTTGGGATGTATTAGAAGATAATCCATACGATATTAAAAACTTTTCGCTAGCAATTGACCCGCTCTTTACTGAAGTAAGCGGAATGAATGGCTACGCTTTTGGTTGGGGATTAAGAGCAGAGTACATGATGGGAAAACGTTTACTTGCTGGGTTTGATATGAGAAATGGTTTTGGAACTAATGGTTACCGTATATCTAATGAAAATACACGAAATTTTTTTTATATGGAAGGCAACTTAGGACTCATTTTTATAAATAAGTCAAAAAGACGCCACGTTCCAATTATTCTAAGTCAAAGTACTTCTGGAAACACGCGTACAACTATTTCTATAAGGGGCGGCGTCCCTGCAAATATAAGAAGAATTGTTGCATTACGAGCTGGTGTTTATCAATTAACGAATTCATTAAGCTATAAATATTTAGCCGATAGCCTTACTAGTTTTAAAGGTAATGGTTCAGAGTTTAAATTAAAAGATTCTATTTCAAATGTTAATTTTGCAGGACAATATGGAGGTTTTGCATCAACAGCTATTTTTGCAGGTTTAAATTTTAGAAAAATTGTTCAATTAGCAATTGATGTGGATGGATGGGGATACCGTTCAAATAAAAGATATTCTGATTTTTTTATCGATGGAATTTTTGCACCAGTTGTGTTAATTAAAGATTTTAAAACATCAGATGGAACTAAGTACGATGTGAAATATGATAAAATAAGTTACCTAGGATGGAGAATGGGTTGGGTTTGGCGTAAACCAAAAGATCAAGGGTTTAGTGCAAAATTTGAATTTGGAAACAGGCCAGGGCCTAAAGCGCCTGTTTCAGATCCAAAAGCAACTATACCTATTAATTGGAATAATTATTACGCAACCTTAACTTTTGGATTGTATATCCCTTTAAAAATAAAACCAGTATATAAAGGTGAAGAATAATTATTAAATAGTTTCATGAACAATTAATCTATTTCTTAAAACAGTTTTGGGTGATTTGTAATGAAGTGAGTCAGAAAAATAATTTGTTTAGTCAGTTTCCTTTAATCGTCATTGCTGATGATTCGGCATTTACAGCAGAGAATTTAAAAAATTGGTTATGGTGACGTTTACGCGTTCTAACCCAAGTCATGATGTTTATGGAATAAACCCTAAAACAGAATTTAAACATTTTAGTTGCGATGCCATGATTATTGATGCTCGAATAAAACCACATCACGCACCAGTTTTAGAAAAAAATGCTGAAGTGGAAAAACGGATTGATAAATTATTTGAAAAAGGGGGAAGTTTATA
>JAYVIS010000223.1:0-13641 GCA_043769975.1 Bacteroidota bacterium | reverse complement strand
TTATATCTGCACCCCAATTAAACCTATTTTATTAGAAGCCAGAATTGAAGCTTTTAAGAAGCGAAGAATTGAAGAAGTTTCTATCAATGATATTAATTTAAGTCTAAATAAAAAGTTTTATGTTGATAGAGACCAATATTTAGTAATTACTGAAGCAGGAAAAATAAGTTTACCAAGAAAAGAATTTGAAATGGTTGATTTAATGTTTCAGAATACAAAGAAAATTTTCACTAGAAATGATTTTGCAAATATTATTTGGCATTCAAGCGAAGTTGCAAATAGTAGAACAATTGATATTCATATACGAAATATTAGAAAACTACTTGGAAATGAAATCATTAGAACTTCTAAGGGCATTGGATATAGTTTAAATATATAAACTCCAAAGACTCATTTTTATATGTTTTTGCTTTCATAAAAGCTAAAAATGTAGTTTATAAGCAATAAATTGTTCAAATCTTCTGTATTAAATGGTCTATTTTGAGTCAATCAAGTTGTGTTTTTAACTTTTTTTGTTTAATATTGTATATATGAAGTTTAATAATTTTTTCACCGTTATCATTTTGTTGCTATCTTTTTGCGCATCTACATCAGTAGTTGCACAAACGGGAGGAAGAAAAAAAGAGCATCGTAATCAACGTGGCGGTGGATTATTTACTCGTAAAAAAAGTGGGGGGCATGCAGATGCTTTTGCTAAAGGAGGAAGTAAAAAAAGTTTTTTATCTCGTGTTTTCAAAGGTAAAAAAAGTAATGGGCCTTGGGTTTACAAAAAGACTAATCCTGGTATTAAACAAAAGAAAGAGCAACCACGTTTATTTTCTAGAAACAGAACAAAATCGAAGCGTTATAGAGATGGGGTTTTAGCAAATCAAAATAAAAAACGCGCTTCTTCCCGCAATAGAGGTAATGCTAGCTTCGGTAAAAAGAAACATTAATAAAACAATATAACTTTTTATAAAATCTCATCTTAAAAAAGGTGAGATTTTTTATTTTTGCATAATCTATACTATAAAAATGAACGTATTAATATTAGGATCAGGAGGAAGAGAGCATGCATTTGCTTGGAAATTAGCTCAAAGTAAACAATTAGAGAATTTATATATAGCTCCGGGAAATGCTGGTACTGCCCAATGTGGGACAAATGTAAATATTTCAATTTCTGATTTTGAAGCCATAAAAAATTTGGTTTGGGAAAAAAGTATTGATTTGGTTTTGGTTGGACCTGAAGATCCCCTCGTAAATGGTATTCATGATTATTTTTTAAACGACGACATTCTAAAAGAAATTCCAGTAATTGGCCCAAAAAAAGATGGCGCTCAGTTAGAAGGAAGTAAAGATTTTAGTAAGCAATTTATGCTAAAGCATGGCGTACCAACTGCCAAATACAAAAGTTTTACTGCTGAAAACATAAATGAAGCAGCAGATTTTCTAGAATCTTTAAGTCCGCCTTATGTTTTAAAAGCAGATGGTTTAGCAGCAGGAAAAGGGGTTTTGATTATTGATGATATTAATGAAGCTAAACAAGAGTTACAAAACATGATTTTGAATTCAAAGTTTGGTAATGCAGGCAATACCGTTGTTATTGAAGAGTTTTTGAAAGGAATTGAATTGTCAGTATTTGTATTAACCGATGGAAAATCATATAAAATTTTACCAGCTGCAAAAGATTATAAACGAATAGGTGTTGGTGATACTGGATTAAACACTGGAGGAATGGGTGCAATTAGTCCAGTTCCGTTTGCCAACCAAGCATTTATTGATAAGGTTGAAGAACAAATAGTAAAACCTACTATTAAAGGATTATTAGAAGATAATATTGATTATCGTGGATTTATTTTTATAGGTTTAATGAATGATGATGGTGAACCAAAAGTAATTGAATACAATTGCCGTATGGGTGATCCTGAAACGGAAGTCGTTATTCCGCGTATTGAGTCTGATTTATTAGATTTATTACAAGGTGTTGCCACTCAAACTCTTCATACTAAACAGTTTAGTGTAAGTCCAAAAACGGCCAGTGCAGTGGTTTTAGTATCTGGTGGTTACCCCGAAGATTATGAAAAACATATAGAAATCAGTAATTATAAGTCAACGGAGGATAGTTTAGTTTTTCATTCAGGCACTATTTTTAAAAATGATAAAGTAGTTACTAATGGCGGACGCGTATTTGCTATAACGTCATTTGGTGATTCCATCAAAGAAGCCGTTACTAAAAGTTTTGCCACAGCAGAAAGCATTAGCTATGATAAAAAATATTACAGAAGTGACATTGGAAAAGATTTAATGTTGCTTGTTAAGTAACACTAATGCTTTTTTGAATATGAACTTACATTGATTTAATGCAATCAATAAAAAACTTCACTTTATTTTTATCTAAATCTGGGTATAAACCATGGCCTAAGTTGGCGATATAACGTTGTTTGCCAAAAGCATTTACCATTTTTTTAGCTTCTAATTCAATCGTTTTTTCATCTGCATATAGTAAACAAGGGTCAGCATTGCCTTGTAACGTTTTATTGCTTCCAATAATAATACGCGCATCTTGCGGATTAATAGTCCAATCTAAACCAATAGTGTTGCAATTTAATTTAGCCATGTTCGCTAATGCAAAATGCGCATCCTTTGCAAAAACGGTAACTGGCGCAAGTGGAGAAATGGCATCACAAATTTTAGAAATATATTGTAATGAAAATAAGTTGTATTGGTCATTTCCTAATACACCTGCCCAACTGTCAAAAATTTGAATCATATCAGCACCCGCAACAATTTGTGCTTTTAAATAATTGATGGTGCTTTGTGTAATTTTTTCAAGTAACTGATGTGCTAATGCAGGTTCTTGATACATTAATTTTTTTGCTTGACTAAATGTTTTACTTCCACTTCCTTCTACCATATATGCCATTATGGTCCACGGTGCGCCGGCAAACCCAATTAGTGGCACTCTGTTATTTAATCCTTTTTTTGAAAGCTCTATAGCCTTTATAACATAGTTTAAATCGTTTGGATCTGCAATACGCAAAGCATCAATATCGGCCTGAGTTTTTATTGTTTTTTCAAAGTACGGACCTTTAGCTTCAATCATTTGGTAAGGCAAACCCATTGCCTCAGGTATTACCAATATATCTGAAAAAATTATGGCGGCATCTACACCTAAAATATCTACTGGTTGAATGGTTACTTCTGCCGCCATTTCTGGAGTTTTCACAAACTCAATAAAGTTTTTTGCCTTAGCTCTTACTGCTTTATATTCTGGTAAAATTCTTCCAGCTTGGCGCATTAGCCAAATCGGAACTCTTTCTACATTTTCGCCTTTTGCTGCTCTTAAAATTAAATCGTTTTGATACATATTAATTAAATATTTCGTTTAAATTATTTTTTACGCGATTACAGATATCGTCCAATGGTAAATCATTTTCATCTTCTCCAAATGGGTCTTCTATTTCTTCTGCTATTAATTCGATGCTTGCAAAAACATATAATACGATAACAGTAATAGCAATAGTCATATAACCAAATTCGCTTGCGAAAAATATAGGTAGTGAGATGCAATATAAAAAAATCATTTTTTTTAGAAAGATATTATATGAATATGGAATAGGAGTATTTTTAATGCGCTCGCATGCCCCACAATTATCCGTAAAAGATTTTAATTCATCATTTAAAATAATTAAATGTTCGGCTGAAATGTCTTTATTTTGATTTAATGTAAATATTTTTTTATACAGATGTTTTGCAATTACGTTGGGTTTATGCTGCGCATCAGCAAATTCAGTTAATCTAAACGTTTTTGTTTCGTGAAATTCTGCTTGTACATATTTATCACGTAAATGGTTTTTAACTGAAAAAATGTAATTAGCAATTAATAGTTTAAATTCTTCTCTGTCAGATTTATGATTAACTATTGCTGATAATTTTAAAGATAAATTCCTTGAATTATTCACTATACTTCCCCATATTTTTCTCCCTTCCCACCATCTATCATATGCTGTATTAGTTCGGAATACTAAAAGCATAGATAAAACAAATCCTAATATGGAATGCATCACTGTTGGGTTTTTTGTATTCAGATGAAAAAAATGAAGTTCAAAAAACACGACAACACCAGCGAAAACTCCAATACACACCATCGAAAAAAATAATTGACGAAATGTATCGCTTTTATGAAATTGAATAATGAGTTTAATCCAATCTTTTGGGTTGTAGGTTACCATAAGTCAGTAAAAATAGCGTTTATTTTATTGATTTTTAGTGATGTTTTACTAAAATATTGGGCACAAAAAATGGGTAAGCTACTTTCATCGCACCGCTACAACCATCTACCCTTGCTATGTTCCCATCCTGGGGGATTTGACAGGAGCTGGTCGTGAAAGACTTACCCGCTGCAAAAATAGAAAAATATTTCGTTATTCGCATAATTTTCGCAAAATTTGTACGTTGCTACAATAAAAGCAATTTTAACCTTAATCTATGAATATTTCAATTGTTATTCCATTATTTAACGAAGCTGAATCGTTACCCGAATTACATAGCTGGATTAAAACTGTAATGGATCATAATAAATTATCATATGAAATTGTTTTTGTTGATGATGGAAGTAAGGATAAATCATGGCAGGTTATTGAAGATTTAGCAAGTAAAAATCCAGAAGTAAAAGCATTAAAATTCAGAAGAAATTATGGAAAGTCTCCTGGTTTGTATGTTGGGTTTGAGGCAGCTCAAGGCGATGTCGTAATTACCATGGATGCTGATTTACAGGATTCTCCAGACGAAATTCCAGAGCTATATAAAATGATTACCGAACAAAATTTTGATTTAGTAAGCGGCTGGAAACAAAAAAGATTTGATAATGCCTTCACTAAAAATATCCCTTCAAAATTATATAATTGGACTAATCGAAAAATATCTGGAATTAAACTTCATGATATGAATTGCGGATTAAAAGCCTATAAAAAGGAAGTTGTAAAAAGCATTGAAATTTATGGCGAAATGCATCGATTTATTCCTGTTTTAGCTAAAAACGCTGGCTTTTATAATATAGGAGAAAAAGTTGTTCAACATCAAGCAAGAAAATATGGTGTGAGTAAATTTGGTTGGGAGCGTTTTATAAATGGTTTTTTGGATTTATTGACGATTACTTTTTTATCAAAATTCGGAAAACGCCCCATGCATTTTTTTGGATTAATGGGAACCTTAATGTTTGCAGTTGGTTTATGCACTGCCTTGTATTTAGGATGTGATAAATTATATCATGTTTTTACGCATGTACACGCTAGATTATTAACTGATCGTCCTTCTTTTTATATTTCATTAACGAGCATGGTTTTAGGAACGATGTTATTTTTAGCTGGTTTTATAGGCGAGTTAATTTTACGTAATTCAGGAGATAGAAATAATTATTTATTAGAGAAAAAAATAAATCTTTAATTAATTATGGCAGAGGAAAAACCTAAGCGCAGACAGCGCAATCCTCTTTCTGCCGAAGAATTAAAATACTTTATAAAATTAAAAAAATTAAAACAAGCAGAAAAAATTGAAGAATTTAAAAAAGCCAAGTTTTATAAGGTTTTTAATTCATTGAATATTATCCTGTTTTCAATCATTTCTTATTATATTTTTAGTGTTTTTTTTGCTTGTAACTGGCAGGAAGAAGTAATTAAAAATGTAACCTATTCTCGGAATGGAGGCTTTGTTGCTGAAGCTCAAAATTATTCGATTACAGAAGTTGATCTTGAAACCTATAATGACAATCGTTTTCTGGTAAAAACGAATTTATTTTTTGTTGAACCAATGCCTTTTCAGCATATCTATATTGGACGTGATTTTATATTTAACAAGGCACTAAAAACAAAATTTGTTGGCGATGATCGAGAGTTTTGGATTTTCACAACATACCCTTGTTTTATGTTATGTACGGTTTCTTTGCTACTAGGGTTTGGTATTTATAAATTAGACAGGCATCTAAATGTAAATGGATTAATCATGGCTTTTGGCTTATTCTTTTTAACCTGTTTATATTTTATTTGTATTTAAATTATATAAACGCTTAAACTATAAATCAAATAGCTCATGAAAATAGTTTCATGAGCTTTTATATGTTAAGTAATCTTTCTAAAACTAATCTAACCTTAAATTGGTGTTGCCAATTATTACGCCATCACAAGTAATTTCGATGATATAATTTCCTGCAACTAATTCTCCTTGACCTTCGCAATAAGTAACTCCACTTATTTCAACATTAGCATAGTTCAAGGTTTCTTTTCCTGCAAAATAACCACCTGATTTATTAAATGTAAAACGGTAATTATCATCATAATTTTTAGCCATTTCTTTGCCGTCTGGTGTTACAATGCGGACAAAAACTGTTTTTTCGCCACTTTTAGCAATTTTATTTTCACCTAATGAAAAAGATACTTTAATTTTTTGTGTACGTGAAGCTTTTGTAGTTTCAATTTCCTTTTTTCCGCCGCTTTTAAATTTAACGCCTTTGGCAGTAACATTAAAACATGATAATATGGAGCCTTTTTGAATCGTAGCACTTAAATCTTCTTTTTCTTTATTAAGATTTGTGATTTTGCCTTTCTCAGTTGCTAAATCCTTTAACACATTATCTTTTTCGATGATTAAGGTTTTATTTAGAGTTCCTAATGAATCAATTGTACGAACATAACCGCGCATAATTAGACGCAAGGATTCTGTTTCTTTTCTAAGTTTTGCAATGATGTATGGGTCACCTTTGTGTTTTTCAGCATTTTCTAGTAATTCAGCTATTTCTGCTTTTTTAGCATCAATTTCTGCCTGTAATGCTGCATCATTTGTTTTAAGTGAACTATAATCTTTTTGTAATTGTAGCAATTCGTTTTTTACATTATCACGTTCAATAAAAATTTGTTCTTTTAAAACAATTGTATCAGCAACAACATTCTTCTCTTGTAAGTACATCCAAAACGTAATAGCATTGGTAATAGCCAAAAGGCCAATTAGTATCCATAATAAACCTGATTTTCTACGATCATCGTTTGATGTATTTTCTTCCATGTTATAATTAATTTGTTACAAAACTAATATAAAAAACAAAGTCCATAGCGAAAGTTTTTCACTATGGACTTTTAATTAAATTAATAATACTATTGAGTTATCCCTAATTTTTTTGCAATTGCTGGTGGTAATGCTTTTTTGTGCAACATAATACTTGTTGTTTTATATAAAACATAACTTTCTGAAGCATAAAAATAACCATCACATTCGTTACGTTCTTTTCCCCATGAGTTTTTTACAATATAATACGGCGTGTTATTTTGGTCTTTAACCAAACCTACAACATGCATTCCATGATCATCTTGCGTTTCGTAATTATCAAACGCTTGTTGACGTAAACTTTGAGTAATCACTAGTTGAGGTTGTGGTTTTTTTATCATTTCAGCTTTTTGATCGTCTGTCATTTCAGCAATTGGAGTTTCAGGAATAATAGCTAAGCCATCTTTAAAACGGAAACCTTTTTCGCTAACATCAGCAGCCCAAGCAAATGTATAACCATTAGTAATAGCATATTGCATTACCTCTTGTAATTCATTTAATGGAATATTATTCATTAATTCCCAGTTCCAATTGTCAGGAACTTCTAATACAAATTTCGAATAAAAATTGTGGTGAGTAAATGATGTTAAAAACACATAATCATCTGGATTAATGCCCGTTGCTTCAGCATATGTTTTAGGCGTATAATCTTTTCCTTTATAAGAAAATTTTTCAGGAACTTTTCCTAAATAAATATCGCAAGTACTTTCCACTGTATTATGCACTGCTTCAAAATCTATCTTGTTGTTTTTATCATCAACTGCAGTTGCTAAAACAGCTTTTACTGTTGCTTCTAACATTCCGTGGTTATGTTGATCTTTTGGATTTTTCTTTCCAGTGTAAGCTTCTTCAGGAACCATTCCGTATTTACGAAGTACCTGAATTACATCAGGAAATCCTCCTCCTTCGCTCATATTGTTGCGGCCGTGCATACGAAGGTAATTGTCAGCTTTTAAAGGATATGCTTTTCTAGCAACAAACATTTCTGATAAATTAAAATCTTTTCCTTTTCCCATACGAATTAATTCGCTTTCAAAAAAAGATAAACCAGAAAACGACCAGCACGTGCCAGTTTGATTTTGGTTTTGAACTGCGGTGGCATCTAAATTTTTTACTACAGTAAATTTGTATTCACTTCCTTTTGTATTAGTAAGTGTTTGTGCATTAAAAAAGCTTACTGAGCTTATGGCTAACGCAAGTAAAATTGATTTTTTCATGGTTTGATTTTATTTATTATTTAAAAGTACTTTTATTATATATTTTAATTGTGTTAAAAGTGTTGAATGGTTATTATTGACATTAACTGGGTTGCTTAATATATTTAAGTAAAAAAGATATTTCAAAAACAGTAAAAATAATATAAGCAATCATAAAATGACAGGTAAACGCAAGTACTTGTGGCTTATTGAAACGAGAATAAATAAATACAAATATCATACAAACCAGTAAGCGAGCCATACTCATGGCTAATGTTTTAAAAATAAATTCTTTGGATTGCTTATCGCCTTTGGTTAATACAATATTGATTAATATTGTTGAGGCAAGAAAAAACACAGTTGGAATCCAATAATCAGCTGTAAAAAAAAATCGGTTATTTTGTTGCGATAAACCAAAAGACAATAACAGTGTACCAACACAAATTATAATTAAATTAAAATAATATTTTTTTGTGTTCATTTATTTGTTGGGTTTGATAAGGTCTTTTAGTACAACATACATTGCAAGGGCAATTGATGATAGACTAAGTATTATTGTGAAAATAGGGGTTTTGTTTTGAAAGTATTTATCAAGCTTATAACCACCATAACAACCACCCCCAATGATTACGGCCATTTGAATTCCTAAGCTACTATACTTAGCATAAGCATTAAGCGGTTTCTGCGACGGCTTCTCTGGTTTTGTTTGCATTAGATAAGTTTTTTACTAATGCACCCATACTACAGGTTCCTGTAAATGTAGCATTTGGTTCAATTGATATTTTTCCTGTAATAATATCACCTATAAGTTTAGCGCTAGCTTTTAAAATGAGTAATTCGCTGACGTTTATTTTTCCTTTAATGTCGCCTGATATATCTGCATTTTGACATAAAACATTCCCTTCTATTTTGCCTGTTGGCCCAACTACTAATTTGCCACTAATAGAAATATTTCCATTTAATATCCCATCAATTCTAACATCACCATTCGATTTAATATCTCCTACAATTGACGTCCCATTACCTATTAAATTAATTGAGGCTGAGTCAGTTGAATTGCTTTTATTTATTTTTTGAAACATAATTTTAACATTTGATAGACGAATGTATAAAATATAGCTTAAAAAGACAAATTATCAGATAAATTAAACAATTCGATGTAAATTACAATCTTTTGGCGGATTAATAATCATTGGGAATTTTTCAATTTTTACCGAACTACTATCCAATCCAAAGGCTTTTGCCTCGCTTAAACTGAAACGTTTCAAGAAGAAATAAGCATTTAAAATTATTTTTTCAAATAACGGCAATTCATTTTCGTAGGATAAGAATTTCTCAATAACAACAAATTTAAAATCTCCAATAATATTGTTTTTGTTGAGTGATTCGTAGCGACTTGTAATATCTACTTCTTTGTTTTTTACTAAATCTTCCACTACTTTTCTAAACATTAAATTAACGCGTGGGGCAACTCTAAATCCTAATTTAAAATCAACACGAATAATATCATCAGCAGCAACATGAGTTACTTTGTAATCCATTCGATATGGTTCATCCATAACATCAACATGCACAAACCAATAAATATCGGCACGCTTCGGACGTTTTTGTAAAATCGAATAAATAACTTTTGACTCTATTTCTTCAGGATTATTAGCTCCTGTCATATACACCAAATGTGTGGCATATTTTGGAATGGATTCGTCATTACTTAAATCAACCAGTTTTTGTTGATGATCAGCTAATTTAACAACATCTGCATAGCGGTTTCGGATTTTCTTTGCTAAAAACCAAATAGTCATAACTGACATTAAAGCTGATGCAATTAACAACGTTATCCAACCACCATGAGAAAACTTACTTAGATTTGCTGCCATGAAAGCAAATTCTATTATCATGTATCCAGTAATGATGACGTAAATCAAAATTGGATTAAAGCGTTTAATGTGCATATAAAAATTTAATAATGTTGTTGTCATTAACATACACAAAACAATAGCTAAGCCATACGCAGCCTCCATATTAATAGATTCTCTAAAATACAGAACCACACCAATACAACCAGCAAGCAATAACCAATTTGTAGAGGGAATATATAATTGTCCCTTCATTTCTGAGGGATATTTTACTTTTACTTTAGGCCAAAGATTTAATCGCATGGCTTCATTTATTAAACTAAAAGATCCACTAATTAATGCTTGAGAAGCAATAACGGCAGCCATTGTAGCAATAACGATTCCATATGGCAAGAACCCTTCAGGCATAATCGCAAAAAACGGGTTACTTGATTTAAATGAATCTAGGGTTTGTCCTTGATGTGCAATTAGCCATGCTCCTTGTCCAAAATAATTTAATACTAATGTGGTTTTTACAAAAATCCATGAAATACGAATATTTTGTTTTCCGCAATGCCCTAAATCCGAATACAAAGCTTCAGCACCTGTTGTACATAAAAAAACAGCACCTAAAATTAAATAACCCGAAGGGTGAATTTGCAATAAATGATAAGCATAGTAAGGATTTAATGAAGATAAAACGCCCCAATTACTACTCATTTGATAAACTCCTAAAACGCCCAACATTAAAAACCATAGCATCATCATTGGCCCAAAAAATTTACCAATAAAACTTGTGCCGAATTGTTGAATAAAAAATAATGCACACAAAATACCAATTACAATAGGCACTGTGTTTAATTCGGGATTATAAACTTTTAAACCTTCAATGGCTGATGAAACAGAAATAGGGGGCGTAATAATTCCGTCTGCCAACAAAGCACTTCCCCCAATAATAGCAGGAACTAGCAACCATTTATATTTGGTTCGTTTTACTAAAGTGTATAAAGAAAAGATTCCACCTTCTCCTTTATTGTCAGCTTGTAGCGTTAAAATAACATACTTAACAGTGGTTTGCAGAGTTAATGTCCAGAAAATACAAGAAATTCCTCCTTTAACAATGTCGGCATCGATTATGCCTTTGCCAATAATGGCGCTCATTACATAAAGAGGTGAAGTACCAATATCACCATAAATAATTCCGAGGGTAACAATAAGACCAGCAATTGTGACTTTGCTCACATGGCCATGATTTGGAGAGCTCATTAAATAGAGTTTTTTGTTTAGAATAGTAAAATTACGACTAATACAAATGCCAAATGATTTTTTCGACGAATTATTATAAAATAAAAAAGTTAATAAACTTGATAAGGACATTACTTTATCGTTTAATTGCAAAAAGTTTTTTTTGGTTTTTTTGGTTTTATTTCGTTACTTTTAATGGATATTTAATTGTAATTAAAATGATGAGAAAATCTTTCTACACTTTATTCTTCTGCTTAGGCATAATATTAATAAATGCTCAAGTGGGTAGTTCACAAAAACATTTTGTTTTTAATAAAAAGGCAACTATTACCTTAGAAAATATTACTCAAGATTTTGCTCCTGTAATGCTTGTGAAAGAAATGCCTAAACCGGCCTCTGAAAAAATGGTTACTTACAATTATCCCGAAAGTAAAACTCAAGCTAAAATAAGTCAAACTAATTCTATTTTACCAAACTTGGCTTTGGGTTATAGTGCCATTGGTAATCCTTGGGGCGGCAGTACGCCTAATGATAATGATGTAGCTATTTCTGATTCTGGATATGTTATGTCAGTTATAAATACAAATATTTATGTTAAAAATATAAACACAGGTGTTGCTTCTCCAATAAAATCACTTGCTGCTTTTACAACTCCTGTTAATAGCAAGCATCAAGAATCTGACCCTAAAGTTTTATATGATCCAAAATCAGATCGTTTTATTTTCATGTGCTTTACTGGATTTGTGGATACAACAAGCAAATTAATTTTCGGATTCTCTCAAACTAACAATCCTAATGGTGCTTGGAATTTGTATACATTACCTGGCAACCCACTAAATAATAATTTATGGAGTGATTATCCAATGTTGGCAATGACTGAAAAGGAATTATTTTTAAGTATCAATTTATTGCATAATGATAGTTCATGGCAAACAGGTTTTGTAGAAACTATAATATGGCAAATAAAAAAGGATAGCGGTTATGCTGGTCTGCCTTTAGGTGCCTTGCTTCATAGTAATATTAAATATGGTAGTAAATCTATCAGAAATTTATGCCCTGCAAAAGGTGGAAGTAAATTATATAAACCAAATATGTATTTTATTTCTAATAGAAATTTTGCTTCTATGAATGATACTGTATTTTTAGTAAATGTTACTGATACTATTGGCGCACCTACAAATACAGTTACGGTAAAAGTATTAGTTAGTAATCAACCTTATTATTTTCCTCCAAGTGGAAGACAGCCAAACGTAACAGCAACTGCTGCGTCCACACAATCACTTGCTTGTAATGATGCACGAACGTTAGGAGCTTTTTTTGAAAATAATACCATACAGTATGTACATAATACTAAAAACCCAGCCAACAACCATGTTACAGCTTATTATGGAATAGTTACTAATCCACAAAATGTGAGTCCTGTTGCCACAGGTTATATCATTGCAAATGATACGATGGATTTTGGATATCCAAATATTTCGTATGCGGGTACTGGACCTACGGATAATACAGCCATCATAAATTTTGATCATAGTTCTCCAAAAGTGTATGCTGGTTGTTCGGCTATAAGAGCTGATGCCTTAGGAAATTTTTCACCTGTGTTACGTATCCAAAATGGTGTCAAACCAATTGACCTTTTAGCTGGTAATGATGAAAGATGGGGTGATTATAGTGGTTCTCAACGTCGTTATAATAAATCTGGCGAAGTTTGGATAAGTGGTTATTATGCTTACCAATACAGCACCGTATATAAATATGTACATGCCGCTTGGATTGCTCAAATAGGTTTAAATCCAAGTAATGTGTTATCTGTAAAGGAGACTGTAAAAAATGAAACTCCAATATTATTATTTCCAAATCCTGCACAAGATATTTTTAGTGTCGATTTCACAATTGCGAAACCTGAATACATGACGTTTGAATTATATGATGCTCAAGGAAAATTAGTTGTTGTACTAATGAGAGATTGGATTAAAATAAATCAAAATACTTTTCAATTTAGTTTAAAAGATGTGAATGCTGGTATCTACTTTTTAAAAATTACAGGCAATAACAATACCAACATTACTAAGAAAATCATTAAGCAATAATTTGTTTTTATCATGCGTATTCTAAAATTTATATTCACACTAATTGCCTTGCTTGGTTTTATCACTAAGGCAAAAGCAACACACAATAGAGCTGGAGAAATTACTTATAAATGGTTGTATGGATATACCTATCAAATAAAAATAACCACTTACACCAATATTGGAAGTTCTGGTTTAGCAGATAGATGCGAAGATACTTTG